>CAZTGJ010000001.1:0-5878 GCA_964613025.1 uncultured Thermoplasmata archaeon
CACTCCACCCCCCCCCGCCCCCGGCCCCCCCCCCGGGCCGCCGGGGCCCCGCGGAAACGGATGACGAGGCGTTTAAGCCCCCTGTGGATGATCAGAAGAAAACTGTTGATGTAGCCGAGGATCAAGAGGTGGAGATGCCAGACGAGGTGGGGGGGAGCGGGTGAAAGGGTGGGGGGGGAAGAGGCATTACAGCGGATAGTAAACCACATCCAGAACGATAAATGGTAAATATCATGATTCCATTTTCATACCAATCCAATTACGCCGAGTGAATCAATGCAGCCGCAGTTCATTGACATACCACAGCCGAAATACGAACACTACATCCGCTACAACAACTATCAGAATGAATTCGAAAAAGTAGCCAGGAACAACAAGATCAAGGTGATCTACAATTGGCAGGGGGAAGCGGGAAATTCATGGATGGGGTTCCTGCACGGCGGTCTTTTCCATCTCTACGAGATCCCGAATATGTTCACCGATATCAATGAGTGTGAGAAGGCATTCAGCGAGGGGTTCACGGACTGCAGTTGCAAGCAATATCGCCAGCTCAGAAAACTGGGCTATTCGAGCCAGGAAGAGGTGGATGAGGTACGAGGGGATTACGGATACGACCAGTGGATCGAGATCAAATCCAACGGATTCGATTCGAGTTCCGCATTCGATGAGGAGAAGGGTACCGAGATTTCCGACGAAGTGAGCGAAGTGAACGACCCCACCGGAGGGAATCCCGAACTTCTGGATGTGGAGACATTCCAGTTCAATACCGCGATCATCGACGGGAACAATATTGCCTGGGGAGACTACGAGGACTACCCGAAGTTCAAATTTCTCAAGAGCACCTATAATCAGCTCAGGGACCTGGGAGTCAAACCCTATGTGGTGGTTTCTGCCGCCCTGCGCCACAGGATCGATCAGCCCATCGAACTGGTGGAGTTCCTGAAACAGGACGATGTTGCCGAGGCCCCGGCCGAGCGTCCGGACGACTTTTTCGTGATACAGCTTGCCTTCAAACGGGAGGCGTTCATCGTCTCCAATGACCGGTTCAAGGACTGGAAAAAAGCTAATCCGGATCTGGCGGATGAGATCGAGAACCGCAGGGTTGCCCTCACATTCATCGAGGAGGAGCCACAGTTCGATCATAAGCTCTACAAACTTATCAAACGTCCCACCAAATACAGGTAGGAAGAAAAGCCGCCGCAGCCAGTATCACCCCCACCCCCTACGGTCATACGAAAATACGAAAATACGGCACTACGACAATAACTAAATATTCGGAGGAGAAAGAACAGGTGATTCCCATGAGCCTGGAGATCGGAGAACAGAAAACCGCAGGAAGTAACTCTGCACCATCCCACATCAATCCCTCTGGAAAACGACGCAAAATCTGCTTCTGGGCCACCACATTCCAGTCGGATATCCATTCCTTTGCAAGATACCTTGACCAGCATCCGGATTACGATATCATCGTTGCCATGGAAAATCCCGAGAGCTTCATGAAGGAGGCGGTGCAGAAACTGCTCCCCATCAATGCAAAGATCCTTGACCGTCAGAAATATTCGACGCTGATGAAACTGAAGCTGTTCCGGCCTGATGCCCTGATCACCGATAACCACTTTCCCCCGCTGCGGTTGGGAAAAAAGCTCCTGGTCCTCTGGCATGGTTTTGGCTGGAGAATGGACAATCTGAGCGGTGAGTTCGAGCATGTGCACAACAACATCAGCAGACTTGTGGGCAATGATAAGGAACCCAATCCGAATTTCATATGGCAGTGTTACGGCCCAGAGGATCTCAAGTACCGGTATAAAGTGTCAGGTTTTCAGCTCGACAATCTGAAGGTTTTCGGATCGGCCCAGGCAGATGACATCGGGAAAGTGAAGATCGAAAAGAAGGACATCGCTCCCTTCTATACAGTGGACATCATGAAACGTCCGACGGTGCTCCTCGGCTTTACCTGGCATCATGGCAGGGTCCTATCCCACTGGGGGGAGGATATTGAGCTGTTCCGGGAACTTTTCGCTTTCGGGGAGGAGATTGGGGTGAACCTCATCCTCAGGATGCATGACAGTTTCCGGTATCAGGCTTCGTACATCCAAGAGCTGGAGAGTCTCGTGAAGGGATATGATCATGTGATGCTCAAGTTCAAGGATACCTACCAGGATAATCTTATTGATATGCTCATTTCCGATGTAACGGTCAGCAACTACTCCTCGATCATCAATCGTTTTTATCTTACCGGGAAACCATCCATTCATATATATCCCGTGCGAAAGGGGAAAGAAAAAACCACCTGGAGACATCTGGGAGATGACGGAGAATTGGTGGAGGACACGGTGACAGAGGATACCTACGGGTGGAAATTCCCCCCCGACATGATCGGTGGGTTCATGGTCAACACCATGGATGAACTTAAAGAAAAGATCCGGCATTCCCTTGATAATCCGGACTGCTGCAAGGAGAAATCAGAAGCCTTTGTCAGGGATCACATGGGTGGGTCAGATGGCCATATCCGTGAGAGGATCGAACAGGAATTGAGGACGCTGATCGAGGGGTAGAAGTGAAATGGAACGAAGGTATACAGGATATGACGATTAGCGGATGGTTCGCCCAAAAAGATGATGCAGCTCCTCAGTGGTTTTCAGGATATTGAATTCCTCTTCTACTTTTCTTTGCCCGTTTTGGGCACATTGCACTACTTCATCCGGATGGTTCATCAGATAGGTGATTGCCTCTGAGAGTTCCACTGCGGACCCCGGTGTTACAAGAAGCCCTGTCTCTTTGTGAACAACGAGTTCAGGAATACCCGAGATCTTGGTGGTAATCGTCGGGATCCCACAATAGAGCGCCTCCATCAACACCACCGGTATCCCATCGATATCCCCGTTGGAGCTCTCTACACAGGGCAATACAAAGATATCCGCTCTTGTAAGTTCCTCGAGAAGCTGGCTGCCTGAAACCCTTCCCAGGAGCGAGACACGATCCTCCAGTCCCTTCTCCCGGATCGACTCTTCAAGCAGAGGCCTTAGGGGACCATCTCCTGCGATGGCCAGTTCCCAGAGGTCACCTTCCTCCCTTTGGTGTTCTCTAGTTTCCTTCTTTTCCCCTCCACTCTTTTCTCCTTCCATCTTCCTGCTTTCCTTTTTTTCCCCTTCCCACTCCCCCACTCCCCGCGTTTCTCCTTCCATCTTCTCTACTGCCTTCTTTTCCCCTTCTCTCTTTTCTCCTTCCTTCTGTTCCCCACCCTTCTTTCCCTCCCCTTCCATCAACCTGTCAAGGGCTTCGAGAAGTACAGGGAATCCCTTCTTTTCCACCAGTCTCCCGATGCTCAGTATCCTGATTCCTACATCGGCCCTCAGCTCCGGTCCCTCCTCGTCCTCTTGCTCCATCCTCCCCTTCTCCTCTCTCCATCTTCCCCCCCTCTTCTCCCTCTCCTGTATAAGCTCATTGAAACGGGATGGAAGAATTCCGCAGTGCACCACCTCGATCTTTTCTAATGGGACGTTGAAATTCGCTGCAAGGTAGTTTCTGTTGAAATTTGATATTGCCACCACAAATCCGGCATTGATGCATTTTTCATAGATCAGCTTCTTTTCCTGAAAAATCCCGGTGGCGTGAACCGTCAGGCTGTAGGGGATACGTGACCTCTCCGAGAGGATCATGGTCATGTAACTGGCAAAGGTGGAAAAGTGGGTGTGGATATGATCTGGTTCCGCACTGCGGATTGCAGGAAGGAATGACATCGTCCTGAAGAAGGCAAAGAGCTTGGTGGGATACTGTCGAAGGGTCCTGAAAAACCATGTCCAGTACCAGAATGAAAAGATCAGTATGAGATTGGTTTTCAGTGTCTGCGCCGTTCTGGGATACCGGGTGAGGGAAAGGAGTTCCGGATGCCGATCCGAGAGGTGCTTTGGACGGGAGATCGAATAGATTTCAGCAATGACCCCCTTTGCGTGCAGGGCTTTCACTTCTTCGATAACGAAACTCTCGGAGAGCTTTGGGAATTCCTCAAGGATGTATACTATTCTGGATGGTGGATTTGGATCGTTCATATCCGTCCTCAACGCTATCCTCCGGGGATGTGCTATTTCAATTTTTGTAACGATCTGTGTAAACCAGGGAGATATGTCACCCCCCCACTTCACACCGTAAGTAATTCATCCATTTTAAGGTCTTTGACTATTGATTCATACCAATCATCAGCTCGATGTCCTGAGTAACGTTCCTCAGGATATGTCTTTATTGCGGAATGATATTTCCCATTATTGTACCATTTCATAAAGATCTCAATGTAGGAATTTATTTCGGTAATTTTCCTTGACCCTGGGATCTGAAAGTGCAAGAAACGTTTCATTGTTTTCTGAAATGCGCTCAATTTACCCATTGTCTCCGGATGATGAATACTGGTCCAAATATGAATTTCATTGAGATATTCTTTACAGTATTTTCTCATTTCAGCATTCCGGCGACTGAATTGACTTCCGTTATCGGTAAGGAGATTATCGAACTTCATTCGAATGAGTTTCTTCATTCCTCGAATGACGGTTTTATCTTTCTGATTCCGAAGAGCAATGGCCCATCCTCTCCGTGAATGGTCATCTTCCATCGTGAGAATTGGAATTCCATTGAAGGTAGTCAAATCAGCTTGGATCAATCGATTCGGATGGCCCCATTCAAACGATTTATATTCTCTTCGAATTCTCTTTTCACGTTCGATTTCACCAGTTCGGACTAGAACATTGTATGCTGTTGATGGCCAAAGATGAAATGTATCATGTTTTCGTTTCATCGATTCGTTGACTAACGTTGAAATGTCATTGGGACCAAAACCTGATTTCCTTCTGACTTTGACTATGATTTCCTCAAATTCTAATGGAATTTTTCCTGGTGAAGTCTTAGGTCTCCGAGATCTATATCTGAGACCTGTTATTCCTTCTTGGAGAAATCGTTTTACCCAACGTTGCAATTGACGCTTACACAGACCAAGCAGATCTGCAGCGAGTTTTCGCGTTAGTCGCAATGGATCTGGAATCAACGTTTTCACTACCGCGAAATATCTTTTCTTCACGTCTTCACACTCAGACCTAAGAGGCACAACGTGCTCTTGAGCCAAATACATATTACTCTGGTAGATATACAAATCATGTCACCTCTTGCTGTTTTGATGTTTGGTATTCACCAAAACGCAGAGGGGTGACACATGTCTTTGGTTTCTACAATTTTTGTAACGATCAGGGACAGATAAATTTAAATCCAATCATTTCATTGCAACAGTGTGTTCGCACCCTTTGCCGAGGTATACTCATGAGACATCAGTATAAAATCTCGATTTTGTTTGTAAGTCTTTTTTTCTGCTTTCTTCTTCTCCTTTTATGGTCATTTGGAGATGTTTCTGCCACGAAATATACCGTGGATGACGATGGCCCTGCCGATCATTCCAAAATTCAGGATGCGGTGGATGCAGCCGACCATGGGGATATTGTCCAGGTTGCCGAGGGAATTTACTACGAGAACATCGATGTGAACAAGAGACTCACAATTACCGGAAATGGGACTGATACGACTACCATAAACGGGGGGGGCAAGGGGGATGTGGTGACCATCAGCGGTGACGGGACAAGCTTCAGCGGATTCAAGGTCATTAACAGCGGGAGCGATGCAGGAGATGCAGCCATTTCAATCCAGGCCAATAATTCCCGCGTTTTCCAGAATGTCTGTGAGCAGAGCACGATCGGTATCTGTGTGACCTCTGGGGGAAATCCTTCCATCAAGGAGGGGAACGAGATCTTCGAGAACAACTGCAACGGGAATGTCCTGGGCATTTCTCTGACATTCTCCAGGGATGCCACGATTGAGTGGAACAACTGCAGTGCGAACACGG
>CAZTGJ010000001.1:5978-35132 GCA_964613025.1 uncultured Thermoplasmata archaeon
CTGACATTCTCCAGGGATGCCACGATTGAGTGGAACAACTGCAGTGCGAACACGGTTCCCGATTCCAATCGGGGGATCCATCTTCAGAGCTCTGATAATCTCACCGTAGAGAATAACTTCTGTGAGGGGAACGAGTGGAATGGGATCTATCTCGAATCGGTAGAGTATTCGGATATCACGAACAACACATGTCAGGACAATGGTGACGGGATCACAGTGAAGGGTAATGGGATGAATACCCTCGCGCTGAATCGACTCAGCGCCAATGACAACGGAATCCTGCTCCTGACAACCCAGGGGAATACCCTCTTGGAGAACGTAATCAGCGAGAACGGGAACCGTGGTATATTCCTCAGAGGGGCAAGTTACAACACCATTACATCGAATGTGATCACCATGAATCCCAGCGGGATAGTCCTGAATGCATATCTGGAAACCAACTCCGAGGAGAACTCCATCAATACGAACGATATCCATGATAATGAGAATTTTGGGATGGATGCAACGGGAAACAGCGAGGTGACCATAGATGCGAAGCACAATTTCTGGGGCCATGCCTCCGGACCATACATTGATTCCGTAAATCCCGGGGGCAAAGGGGACGAGGTCACAGAGTTCGTGGATTTCGATCCATGGACCCATGTCCCCGAGGGATACGAAAGGGTGACTGCTCAGATAGATTCGATCACCCCGGAAAAAGCTCGTGTAGGCCATGAGATCATCTTCACGGGATCCATTCTCGAGGAAAGGACCATGGAAAGCTATGTCTGGTCAAGTTCCCTTGACGGAGAGTTGTCCAATGGTACAGATACGAGAGCTGGAACCGTAACCCAGATCACCAGGGACAATCTTTCTGCCGGAACCCATGTGATAACCTTCTTTGGCATCGATTTCCGGGGAATTCCAAGCACGGAAGCCACCCAGACCATCGTGGTCCATACAAATCCGGTAGCCGAGATCCTATCTATTACACCATCACCTGCACTCCATGTGGATGAGATCACCTTCCTGGGAAAGGGATTGGACGACGGAACTATCACCCAGTACTCCTGGTGGTCCTCCCTTGACGGTATTCTCTATAATGGAACGGAATCCTCGTTCCCCATGGCACCTACTTCCATCTCGAACGGTACGCACATTATCTTCCTCATGGTTCAGGATGACAACGGGATATGGGGAGACGAAGTGAATATCACACTGATCGTCAACGGAAAACCCTCCGCGATCATCAACAGTATCTTACCCAATCCGGCAAAGGTGGGAACCGATATTATCTTCACGGGATCAGGGACAGATGATGGTACCATTGTGCTCTACAACTGGACCTCCTCGATCGATGGCCCAATCTACACAGGACCCAACGCCTCCTTCACAACCGATTCACTCTCCCTGGGGGAACACACCATCACCCTGCGTGTACAGGACGATCTTGGGGCTTATTCCAATCCAATCACACTTGCACTGTCGGTGAGAACCGAGATCGTGGGAAACACGGTTCCCCAGGTGGAGATCATCGGACCTGGCCAGGATGAGGACGTCAGTGAGAAGTTCAAGGTGAAAGGTACAGCATCAGATGAGGACGGAACCGTGACAAAGGTCGAACTCTCCGTTGACGGTGGTAACTGGAAGTTAGCTCAGGGAACCGATTCCTGGTCACTGGTGCTGGATGCAGGGGATCTGACTCTTGGAAACCATACCATCAGGGTCAGGAGCTATGACGGCACCGATTATTCCGAGGAGAAGGTGGTCACCATTCGTGTGGTTGAGGCCGAGGAGAATGGGGACAAAGGATTCCTTCCCGGGTTCGGCTCACTATTCGCTCTGTATGGAGTTGGTATTGCTGCCCTGATGTCCTATCTTGCCAGCTCTCACCGCTCACGCATAGAGGCCCGGAAACGGTAGTACCGGCTTCCCCACGCGTCCTCCCACTCCGCCCCTCCTGCCACGCACCAATCCTCCTCCTCCTCCTCCTCATCATCCCCCCGCCTCCCAATTACTCCGATCAAAGTCTCTCTCATCACGTAATTTCGTTACTCTCCCCCACCCCCCTTCCCCCCATATATAAGTAAAAGAAGTCGGTATTTTTATCATTGAATTGGTAAATCTCGTTGGGATGAGTTTTCTCGAGCTCAGGAATATCCATGCCTCCATCGACGGCAACCCCATTATCCAGGATGTGTCCTTCATCGTGGAACGGGGACAGCTCCTTACCCTGGTAGGACCCAGCGGATGCGGAAAGACCACGACCTTGCGGGTCATTGCAGGATTTCTCCAGCCGGATCAGGGAGATGTTCTCATGGATGGGAAATCAATCCTTGACCTCCCACCATACAAGCGGAACATCGGCATCGTATTCCAGGACTACGCCCTCTTCCCCCACATGAATGTATTCGACAACATCCACTTCGGCCTCAAGATGCATGGATGGAGTAAAAATGAAGCGAAGGACCGGATCGGCCAGCTCCTTGCATTGGTTCATCTGGAAGAATACGGAACCCGCCGTGTGGGCGATCTTTCCGGTGGAGAAAAACAGAGGGTTGCGGTTGCCCGGGCTCTGGCTCCGGAGCCTGAGATCCTGCTGCTGGACGAACCCCTGAGTGCATTGGATGCCCGGCTCAGGGACGAGCTTCGCCGGGAAATCAAGCGTATCCAGAAGGAGCTGGAACTCACCGTGATTTATGTGACCCATGACCAGGAGGAGGCACTGAGCCTGTCAACGGTGATCGGAGTGATGAATGCCGGAAAGCTGGAGCAGGTGGGGGATCCTGTCCAGGTCTACCGTAAGCCCGCAACCCTGTTCACTGCCAAGTTCCTGGGAAGCGCCAACCTCCTCTCAGGGAAGGTGGTAGGAGATGCCGGAAAGGAAGGGGCCGTGATAGTCGAGACAAAGGAAGGGAGGATGACAGTGGAAGCTGCGTGGATACGCCCCGTGGGGACAGAACTAACACTGTTCTTCCGAGGTGAGAATACAGTTCTTGAACCCCTACCAACTCCTCCCACCTCCACCCCACCCCACCCCACTATTAATATGAAAGAAGAAGAAAAAAAAATGAAAGAAAATATCATTAATGGAACGCTGGAGGACCTGGACTTCTTTGGGGACGAGATCAGGGCGCGGGTGAAGGGGCAGGGGGGAGGACTATTCACTCTGAAGTTCTCATCGGGTCAGAAGGAGTTCGATCCCTGGGCTTTGGTGGGTAAGAAAGTTGTTGTCAGGGTGGAAAAGTTCGGTGTGATCACAGGCGGATGACACGAATCCTCACGCGAAGAATAGGAGATCGCGGAGAGGCTGAGATAACGTCGATGGTGATCTATCCTTTCATTCATTGAGGAAGGCGTAGGGGCAGAGGGATTTGGGGGGGCGGGATCGCCAGATATCGTGGAACGGTGTTTGAGTGATGTTCCCTTGGGATTCCCGAACCAAGTCGCAGAACGTCCTACCCGTTCCAACACATGTTCGATGGGGGTCAAACTTGAAAACTTTTTCTCATATCATCTCCGCCGCTCCGCGAGAGGAGCCAACGCCCAAGTATCAAATCCAGGCATACATTCTTTTCCTGCACGATATAAGATGTCCAACCAATAGATATTTATACTATCATTTCAAAAAATATCTATTCTTTCAGGTAGGATTATTTATGATTTACTACACTCTGCTGAAATCCCTTCGAGGGTATGGAAGATTATCGGATAAGCTTCGAATTTTGAATTTTTTCCTGTATCAACACCCGGAAAATCGATCCGGTTTCATGGAGGAATGAGATGGAGAGAAGATCCCTGGAGGATAGTCGGATAATCGCACGAAGATTCCTTAACTATCTCGACGAGAAGAATGTGTCTCCGGAGGAGGAGATCGCAGAGAGCTATTTCACCGCGTTCAGGAACGAACACGTAGGTGGTGAGGTTGCAGATCGATTATCAGGGGAGGAAATTAAGGACATTATCGATTATACGCGGATATTCGCCCATGAACGTCAGATCGAAATATCAAGCGAGCAGTCAAATCAGGAGATAGTTACCTCGACCACCGGAGACGAGAAGAAGGAAATATTCACCCCCAAACAGAAGGGAAAAGGGGGAGGGGTGAGGAAACTTGCCGCCGCTGTCATCATCATCATGCTCATTGCAGTGGGTTATATGGCCTATTACGATGAATTCGAAGATGAGGACACCGATGGAGATTCCAACGATGATCTGGACGGGGATGGAATGCCCAATGATTGGGAGAAAAAGTACGGTCTGGATCCAACCGATCCGAAAGATGCAAATCTAGACAGTGACTGGGACGGTCTCTCGAATATCGAGGAATATCTTTGGGGGGGTGATCCCACGGACGGTATCCCTCTCTTCTCAAACAACGAAGAATGGATCATATCCGATACAAGCTCATTCGCCAATCTCACAATCATCTCCAGCGGTATAAGGATTACGGGAACGGGAGATGTAACATTCTTCAATGTGACTATTCGGTCGGCCGAAGACACGGGAATCATCATTGAATCGAACGGGAAACTGAAGGCTGAGGATTCCACCTTCATGGCCAATGGGACCAGGAACTGGACCGGATTTGATATCCGGTCCAAGCACGTTGAGATGATCTTCTGCACCATAATGAACGCAACGCATGATTTCAATCTCACAAACAATGCGCGGATTACAGCCACGAACACGATATATTCTTTTACAAATAACGAAATCCAGGAGGATTCCGCACTGATCATCAAGGGATACCTCAATGTATGGGTGCGTGATGGCAGTGGAGAATATTTTGAAGATGCCTCTGTTTCCATTGTGGACTCGGATGGCAATGATGTGTATACCGGCATCACCAATGTCACAGGAAGAATTCCAACCAGCGCCATGATCATCTACGAACAGAACGCCTCACACATCAGATACTACACTCCTCATCAGATCCATGCCCGGCATCAAGGGTATTCGAACAACCGAACCGTTACTATGACCATTTCCAACTGGCCTTTTGATGCAATCGTGTACCTTGGAGAGGATACCGATGGAGACGGGATAAACGACGGGGATGAGAAATATCGTTATCAGACAAATCATACCTCCTTTGATACCGATAATGATGGGCTCGGTGACGGATTGGAACTGGGTTTCTCCAATGATAAAGATCCGTTTTCAACCACCGATGCCCTGGATGCGGACACCGACGATGATGGAATCACAGATGGAGATGAAGACAGGAACAGGGACGGTGCCATATACGGGGATATCAATAACGATGGGAATTGGAATGATACTGAGGAATGGACAGAAACGGACCCGAACGATCCGGATACGGAAGGTGATATGGCCAATGATGGTTGGGAGGTCTTCTATGGGTTCGATCCACTGTCAAACGACTCATTTCTTGACCCGGATGGAGATGAATTATCCAACAAGGAAGAATTTACCTATTCGACTCATCCAATGGTAAACGACACTGATAACGACGGGCTTCAGGATGGACAGGAAACCAGGAATGGGACGAATCCCACGAATATGGACTCGGACAATGATGGAGTAGCGGACGGAGATGAACCCGATTGGAGTGAGGATACCGATACCGATGGCTGGATAAATGCCCTTGACCCGGATTCGGATAACGATGGCCTCCCTGACAGGTGGGAAGGTGATTACCTGCTCGATCCCATCGATAACGGCACAATGAACTTCAGCATGGGTTCCATGGGTGACCCTGATGCTGATGGTCTTACAAACATCGATGAATTCACCTTCGAAACACTGCCTTGGAATCCCGATCCCGACAATGACGGATTACCTGACGGAGCCGAGATAGAGAATCATACCGATCCATTCAATTCGGACCCGGATAATGACACGTTACTGGACCCCCAGGAAATCGCAAACGGCACAGATCCGTTCGATTCTGATACGGACAATGATACACTGCCGGATGGATGGGAAGTCGCCTATGAATTGGATCCGACCGATGGTTCCGGACTCGATGGTGAAACCGGTGATCCCGATGCCGATGGTATTTCTAACGAAGATGAGTATCAATTCGGATTGCATCCGCTGAATAACGATACAGACGATGATGGGATAATTGACGGCATCGAGGGACTGGTGGATACCGATGGTGACGGGCTTCCAGATCCCCTTGATACAGATTCGGATAACGATGGTCTCCCTGACTTTTGGGAAAATAAATGGGGTCTGGATCCGAAAAACGACACCGGGGAGCAAGGTGCGGAAGGAGACCCGGATTCCGATTTATTGGAAAATCGTGCGGAATTCGTACATAATAGTGATCCGCGTGATGATGATACAGATGATGATTCAATGCCTGATGGCTGGGAGGTAACTCACGGGCTTGATCCTGACGTGAACGATTCTCATGAGGACAGTGATGGTGATGGTATCGGGAATGTTGAAGAATGGACCATCGGATCATACCCGGACGATGCAGATTCGGATGGAGATGGCCTCCCAGATGGCTGGGAAACCGATCACGGACTTGATCCGGCGAATGCAACCGGAGAAAACGGTGCGGAGGGAGACCCGGACGGTGACGGGTGGGACCGTGATGGGGATGGGACCATAAACATGACGGAAAGATACTCGAACATCGAGGAATTCCAGTTAGGCACTGATCCCCAGAAGAATGATACGGATAATGACCAAATGGCTGACGGCTGGGAAGTCGCTTTCGGCTTCAGACCACTCTACAATGATTCGGGGCAGGATGCGGACAATGATTCATTGACAAATCTGGAGGAATATTTGTTCGGCGAGTTTCCCTGGAAGATGAATCCGCTGAGAAACGATACAGACCAGGATGGCCTCATGGATGGAGCACCTACCGAGGGTTTCAATGATACCGACAGTGATGGGATCATGAATGCATTGGATCTAGATTCGGACAATGACGGCCTGGATGATGGAGAGGAAGTGCTGGTCCTGGGCACCGATCCCCTTGATCCGGATTCCGACAGCGATGGTTTGAATGACAGTCATGAATTCTCTCTCGGAACCGATCCCCTGGATGGTGACACGGACGATGATGACGTTATCGACGGACAAGATCCCGATCCCCTTGATCCTGATACCGATGATGATGGATTACTTGATGGGGAGGAGGCAGTACAGGAAGTGGACAGCTACTGGTTCGAAGGGGAGGACCTCGTGAGCCATCCGAATCAAGATGTGTGGGATAGTGGTGCGAGGAACAACAGAACTGCAATCCACGAGGACTCGTCATCCACGATCTTCAATGCCACACTGGATGTTCCACAGGGTAAATATAAATTCTACGTAAGAGCTCGATCCGGGCCAAGAGCCATTGCCGTTGAGAATGACAACGATACAGATCTTCATGCTGTGGCCCACAATATCAACGATGATGCCCTCCTTGTAGGTCAGGAAGGGACCGTCCTGAAATATTCCCCATCTGACGGGATCGAGGACATCTCCCGATCGCCTGAAGAGGAGTTCTTCGATGTGTCGTGGTGTCCGAATGGCGATTATGCGCTCATCGTTGGATTCAATTATACCAGTCAGAGAGGAATGGTGTTGAAATACTCCGAATCAGACGGATTCAGCACGGTGGCAGGTTCGGAAATAACAAAGCCATTGCAGAATATTGCCTGGGGAGATTCAGGAGACTATGCCTTGATCGTAGGTGGTGGAGGAAGCCTGTTACGGCATGAATTCCCGGGAGATACCTATGTCATGATAGATTCCACAACTACCATCGATCTCACTAGTATTTCATGCCACCCCTCGCAATCCATTGCGTTGATCACAGGATATAGTGGGGGAGATGATGAAGGATTTGTTTTTCTCTACAATGACAATACAGGAAATAATGTAATTCTCGACAGCATTGGAAATGTTCATCCACGGGATACCTCATGGAATCCGAATGGGGACTATGCGCTCATCGTTGGATCACAGGGTACCGTACTCAAATCAGATGGAGCAACCGTATCACTCGTTTCCAATACAACCTACATGGAGTATTTCGGCATTGGATGGCTTCCCAACAGTAATGCCCTTATCACAGGAGAGGACGGTACCATTCTGGAATTCGATGGTGAATTCTTTAGAGAAGTGGTCCCAGCAAACAGTACCGAATCCTTTTTTGATGTTTCTCCCTCCCAGGACGGTACCAATACCATTGCAGTAGGTACCGGAGGGAGCGTCATTTCGATCATCCCGCCCCCGGCCGTTATTCTCAGTGTGAAAAAGAATGACGAACGTCGGAATATACGCACTGTCATCGAAAACGATCTGCATCTGCTGAACTCCCCTGCAGGGAAAATGTATCGCTGGTATTCAACCCCTGAATTCACTTTCAATGGCACCTCTCTCAATCTCATTGCCGAGGATCCCAGCTATGAAGACCAGAAGACCCTTGTATTCGTGGATAGGATCCAACTTGTGAACATGAGCTCTATCAATCCAAAGCTCACCGATCCACTGGACAACGACACCGATGGCGACGGAGTCCTCGACGGTATGGAGGCAACTTTGAACGCACAGTGGTATGAGGCAGAGGATTTCGTGTACAGTGAGGATCAGATAATGAACAGTACGGACGCAAGCAACAGTAAGCATATCGTACCCAATCCCAATGGGACAATGTGTATAATCTATGCTCCTTCGTATCAATATCTCCCTGGTACCTATGAGATCTTCGTACGGGCGAGGAGCGGACAAAATGCCAGGGATGCAAGTGTACGGGTGACAGTGGAAAATACATCAGAGGGATCCACCCTTGTCGATCATTCTCTCAATTATACCTTTCTGGACCCATATACCCAAAAATTGTTCAATATCTATACCTGGAATTCTACGGACTCATTTACAGTAGAATCCGACTCCAGATTAATGATCAATATCTCGGTTGAGGGGAAAGATAATGATACCATCGTGCTGGATAAGATTCTCCTGCTGAGACACACGTTTCTCGACGGTGGATTCACTCCCGGCTACATAAACGTTGGCAGCCAAAACTGGCCTGAGCAGTACAGGGAACTGGGAAGCAATCAGGTGGAGATCCAGAATAACGTATTTGTGTACTGGCCGAGAATGATCAGGATCCTGGCACCCCGGAATATCATCGATCCGCTGGATCCGGATACGGATGGGGATCAATACCGGCCGCATGATCTTCTTCTCACTGGTTCCGCTGGTTTCCTGACTGATGGTAGGGAGCTCGAAATCGGCACGAATCCCCTGGATATGGATACGGACGATGATTACCTCACGGATGATATCGATCCTAACCCGCTCAGCGATGATTGCGATGATGACGGGCTCCTGGATGGGGTTGAGGACGCAAACCGGAACGTTCAGTACGATCCGGATAACGATGAAACCGACCTGCTTGACGATGACACAGACAACGACGGGATAATCGATGGCACAGAGGACGAGAACCTGAATACCCAGTGGGACGATGATGAAACAGATCCATTGAACCCTGATACCGATGGGGACGGGATATCGGATGGGACAGAGATAGGATTGAAGGAGTCCGAAGGTGAGCATACATACAGCAGTGATCCAGCGAACCCGATACAGGGCACCTCCTTTATTGCAGATGGAGATGGTGCCTCAACCGATCCTCTCGTAAGAGATACCGATGGTGATGGGCTTGAAGATGGAGAAGAGGATATCAATCACAATGGATGGGCAGATAATGGTGAAACGGATGCCAGCGATCCCGACAGCGATAACGACGGATTGAACGATGCTCTGGAATTGGGAAAAATCGGGGATAACGATCCCTCGTCGACCACAGATCCCAATGATCCAGATAGCGATGATGATGGTCTCACCGACGGTCAAGAGGATAAAAACAGAAATGGAGCGTGGGACAAGGATAGTGATGAAACCAATCCAGAGGATGAGGATTCGGATAATGATGGATTGAAGGACGGTCTCGAGCTGGATTCGTCTGATGGATGGACCACGAATCCTCTGGACAGGGATTCAGATGATGACGGGGTGACAGATGGGGATGAGGATCGCGACAAGGACGGTGATGTCGATACCGGTCAATGGAATAACGGAGTGGGTCCTGGTGAGAGTGATCCCAATGATCCAGATAGCGATGATGATGGTCTCGAGGACGATGATGACCCGAACCCTCTGATTTCCGACGCAGATGGAGACACAATGGACGATGCCTGGGAGAAAGAACATGGGCTGGATCCGACAGTGAAGGACGCCGGTGGAGACAAAGACGGCGATGGTCTTACGAACATCCAAGAATTCAACATAGGAACTGATCCGGATGACAGGGATTCCGATAACGATGGTATGGAGGATAATTGGGAGTATTCATATGGTTTGAATCCTATGGCTTCCCAGGATAAGTTCATGGATATGGACGGAGATTGGCTTGCGAATTATTATGAGTATTTAATTGGATCTGACCCAACAGATTGGGATTCTGACAATGACGGTCTCTCGGATGGTCAGGAAGACATGGATGGAGACGGAGTGCGGGATCCTCATGAGCCGGATCCTCTGTATCATGATAGCGATGATGATGGGATCAAAGACGGAGACGAACCGGATTGGAACGAAGATACCGATAGTGACGGTGATATAAATGTATTAGATGTGGATTCGGATGATGATTGGCTCGAGGATGGTGTAGAGGACAAGGACCATGATGGTGTTCATGACCCTGGGGAAACAAATCCAATAGATGAGGATTCTGACAAAGACGGGATCATCGATGGCGAGGAACCGGACTGGAACGTAGATACAGACAAAGATGGGACAATAAACGCTTTGGATACGGACTCGGACGGAGATGGTCTCTCTGATGATGATGAGGACAAGGATAAGGACGGCCACAAAGACAAGGGTGAAACAGACCCGTTGGACAAGGACTCGGACAATGATGGAATCGAGGACGGCACGGAATTGAACTGGAACGTGGATACCGATGGTAATGGATTCATCAACGCACTGGACACGGATTCGGATGCTGATGGGATACCGGATGGTACCGAGGATAGGAACCATAATGGCGTCGTCGAAGCAAATGAGATGAGCCCGATACGAACAGATACGGATTCCGATGGTCTGTTCGATGCACAGGAGGACAGAAATAAGAACGGGGTGAAAAATGCTGACGAAACAGACGGAACAGATCCGGATACCGATGGCGATGGATTACATGACGGACAGGAGGACCTGAACGGAAATGGGAAGGTGGACAAATCCTATTCCAGGGGCGCAGTGCGTGATTATCCTTCCAGCGAAACCGATCCCATGGTTGCTGATTCTGATGATGATGGACTGAACGATTGGCAGGAAATCCAGGTCTGGGATTCCCATCCTTGGCTCCGCGACACCGATCTGGATGGCACAATTGATGGTCTGGATGTGGACCTCGGGGGAGACCCCACCAAGCAGGACCTTTGGGTGGAGGTCGATTACATGGACGGCCATAAACCGAAGCAGGGTGTTCTGGATTACATCAAGCAGTATTATGAAGACAAGGATATCACCATCCACTGGGAGGTCTCGGACACCGCAGATATTTCCCATGCAAACCATTTCTCTGATACATCATGGGAGACAACCGCTGATACCTATTACGAAGGAGATAATAAAAATTCCCATGTGCATGTGCTCTTTGTACACGATCCGGCATCCGGAAGCAATCGGTTGGGTGCCGCGTGGTATGTGGGATCGATAATATATGACGAAGCATGTGAGAATTATGCGGATGATCACAACGATGATTGGTATGACCCATGGGATGAGGATGTTACCCACGGTCAGGTTCAGAAAGTGGTTCTCATGCATGAGCTGGGACACTGCATTGATATCTTAGACCAGTATTCGGATGGGAGCGAAAGGTATTGTGATGACGGTCATGAGAAGTGGCGGAATTGGCCTCCTGGTTTTGTGTGGGTCTGGGATGGGTTCGGCCATAAGGGATGCGTGATGGCGCATGTGAACGAGGAAAATTGCAGGGACAGTCCTTGGTACTGTGATCAACATTGGGCACAGCATGATCTTACTGATAAACGAGGGGTAAATGAAGGATTACAGTGAAGTAATATATCAGAGATTTTGGTATACTTTCTTTCCATGATGTGGGTTTTTCCTTTCGTTTCCCCTTCCTCACCTTTTTCGACTCTTCTTTATTCTTCTCCTTCCGCGGGTACGAATTCTCTTCTCTCGTTGAACCAAGGGTGTTCCAGAAAGTTCTGATATTCCCTCCTCATCTTATGCTAGTCTTTCTTTCCGAGGACGTAGGTCCCGAGGATCCCTTCTCTGGGCGATTGTTCAGACTTTGCACTTGTCATACGTTGCATTCTTGTCCGGAAGAGGGTAAAGAAGGTTTCGCTGTCTTCGGTACATCTGAATCTGGGATTTGTTTTAAATTATCCTGCCAAGTGGGGGGGTAGGGGAAGGAAGGGGGAAAAGACGAAATAATCGGAAAAGGAAATTAGAGGAAAATATGGGGGAGAAATAGAAAAAATAAGGGACGGGGAAAAGGAACGATCTTCGAATGAAAAATGAATTACTCAATCCATTTGTCTTCTGCATCCAAGGAAAACACCCGAAATGAGAAGCAGAACCAAATACGAAATTATCACACAGATCCCAACCCATAACTCAGAAACTCCTGAAATACTGTCAAAATCATGACCTGAATCTATAATGTAATACATCAATGCGCTTTGATTGGTTATTATGAACCAGGGTTCAGTCCAAAGGACCATGAAAATACCCGACATCATAGGTAGGATCAAGAACAGTAGGAAGAAACCAACAATCGATGATGTAGAAGAATTCTTCATGAAACTGCTGAAAAAGAACACCAGTGACAACACCGAGGCGGAATAGAGCAGGGCAAGCAGATATGATTGTGTAAACCCCATTGATAGTGTACTGTATCCGTATAACTGAGTGACCTCGATCGCTGTAATAACATAGATAACAGTAATGAAAAAATGAACTGCAAGTAAAGAGGCTAAATACTTCCCGAGAAAAATCGAAGTTCTCCGCTGGGGAGTTGTGAAGAGCAGCAATCCTGTTTTCTTTTGGAAATCCCCTGATACGCTGTCCCCTCCAAAGACCGATGCGATAATGATGATGAAGAAATTGAGGAAGACCAGATTGATGAACGTAAATTCCTCCCAATCATCAGGGAAGTTATGATTCACGATATTTCCGATCAGATAATAGAAAAGAGAGATGAAGAGGGAAAATGCAAGAACGACATATATCCTCTTCCTCCTGAAATGCCTTAGGAGTTCGAACTTGATAGTCAGACCGATGTGAAGCAGATCAACAGTGAAACCGTTATAATCCATTCCCACATCACTATCCCTTCCCCTATCAGTATCCACGCCGGCACCGCCAAACCCGGAGTCCCATTCTTTGCTCATTTACCCACCCCTCCTTTCGTTATTGATGAGCGAGATATAATAATCCTCAAGAGTGGCCTTTTCGGGAGTAAATGAAACCACTTTCAATCCAAGGGAGACAAGGATATCAAGGATCTCCGAACTCGTTTGGGGTCGACCATCGAAGCCGATCCGGACAATATCGTTGGCCATGGTCACACCATTGACACAACCGGAAGATTCCAACTTTCTCAATTCCACATACGTCGGAGGATGCAGGAATGTCGCCTGGATCATCCTGATATTTGTCTTTCGGGCGATATTCTTTGTTGAGTCGGTTTGTACGACATGCCCCCTGTCCAGAAAGATGATCTGGTCGCAGGTTTCGCCAACCTCTGACAGAAGATGGGAACTCAGAAAGACGGTCATTCCATTGTCTCGCAGATCTTTGATCAACTCTCTCACATCTTTTATTCCCTGAGGGTCCAGACCGAGTACTGGCTCATCAAGTAACAGAACCTTGGGCTTGTGAAAAATTGCTTTCGCAATATTGACCCGGCGAATCATTCCGGTTGAGAACGACCCCATCTTTCTGCCCTCACATCCGGACAAATCCAGGAGATTGAGTACTTCCCCTATCCGCCTGTTGACATCAGGGTGCGACATTCCATAGACCCTGCCATAATATGATAACATCTCGTATGGGGTAAGTTGTTCGTACACTCCGGGTATTTCGATCAGGGCTCCCACATTGAACAATGCCTTTTTCGGATTTTCTCTGACACTGATACCATTGATGAAGGCCTGTCCAGATGTAGGCCGGATCAGGTTCGTGATAATCTTCATGGTTGTGGTTTTCCCTGCCCCATTGGAACCGACATACCCGACAACGATGCCCCTGGGTATCTCAATATTGAGGTCTTGAAGGGCTACAACTCCATTGCGAAATCTTTTCGTAAGATTCTTTGTCTCGATTATGTTTTTCTTCACGATATCCACTCAATCTTTCCTTCAGTTACATAATACGACTTTTTCAAGGCCACCTCATTTAATAAATTTGTCATCCGTAGCCACGATTTGTGGTATCCAGTAATTATTTCGTTTCACTCAGTACCATCCTTCCTCTCCCCCCCTCTCCCTCGTCTCTTCCTCGTCTCTTGCTCCGGTATTCGCTCCGTCGTCGTCCTCAATAGTAAGACCCCCACCCCCCTCCCCACACCCCACCTCGAATACGCGTTGTTATATTTCATCTCCCACCTTGTCAAATCACCTCTCAATAAAGTTCAAATATTAAAACAAGAACCCACGGCCAGATACAGGGGTTCGGTAGAACATATCGAGCCCCCGTTTCGTCCTCTATTTTTTTGTCCTCAAGACACGTTGGGTTACGTCCTCCTCTGACGGCACATCAGAACTGAAAAAGACGCAAAATGGGGCATCCTTGGTGATGTCCCACCCAACACCTTCATATACCAATTAAATGACATTTTGCCCGGTGATTCTATGAAGATTCTTATCAATGATGCACTTTCACCGGAAGCTGTTGAACTGCTTGCAAAGCACCATGACGTTGAAGCCAAGGAATACGGACCTGAGGAGCTCCTCTCGATCATAGAGAACTATGATGCAATCGTGGTAAGGGGAAGGACCAAGGTTACCGCCGAGGTCATCGAGGCTGGAAAGAACCTGAAAGCCATCGGCAGAGCAGGGATAGGAGTGGACAATGTTGATGTGGAAACAGCAAGTGAGAAGGGGATCCAAGTGGTGAACGCGCCCTCGGGAAGCACGTATTCCGTTGCAGAGCTCACCATGGGACACATCATCAACATGGCACGCCATATCTCCAACGCTGATTCCTCAATGAAGGATGGAAAATGGGAAAAGAAGAAATTCAAGGGTACCGAACTCCACGGCAAGACCATCGGGTTCATCGGTCTGGGAAGGATCGGAATGGAAGTGGCCATCCGGTGCAGGGCCTTTGGTATGGAGATCATGGCATTCGATCCGTACATCGGACGGAACTGTGTGGACGAGATCTGTGCTACCATGGTCGATTCCCCGGAGGAACTGTACTCGGCCTGCGACATCATCTCCATTCATACCCCGCTCACACCTGAGACCAAGCATCTCGTTGGTGAAGCTGCATTCGAGGCAATGAAGGATTCTGCGTTCATCATCAACTGCGCCCGTGGAGGTATCATCGACGAGGACGCCCTTTATACTGCACTGATGGAGGGAAAGATCGCTGCTGCTGCACTGGACAGTTACGAGCAGGAACCCCCGAAGGATAATCCGCTCATGAGTCTGGACAATGCCTACTTCACCCCCCATGTCGGCGCATCCACCAAGGAGGCACAGATCAAGGCCGGGACCATCGTTGGAGGGCAGGTCATCAAGGTCCTTGAGGGTGAGAAGCCGGATCACTGTGTGAATCCATGGTGCAAGCAGAGATCCAGGGATAATCTATAGATTTGGAGTAGAGAAGAAGAAAGAAATGTGGATAAAAAGAAGAAAGGAGAAAAAGAAACGAACAATACTAAAGGCCTGAGGAACTGGGAAGGAACGAGGGGGGATAAGGATAGGGATCACAGCGGTATCACTCAACAGCGGCAGTAACGGAAATGCGACCGTCGTTAGAAGTGATACTACTACTATTCTCATTGACGCCGGTCTCAATGGAAAGCAAACCGGCCAGAGGATGCAGAATGCAGGCCTTGATATCGAGGAACTGGATGCAATCCTGATCACCCATGAACACTCAGACCATATCGGTGGAGCAGGGGTTCTCGCACGAAGACTGAAAGTCCCTCTCTTCATGACGGAAATGACAGGCAAGGGAATGATACTCAAAGAGATCATTCTCAGGGGGAGGAATAATAGTGAGATGAATCTCGGAGGGATGGCACAGGAAGAGATCGCCGGATATTTCTCCCAGATGCGTATCGGTCATATTCCGGACCTGAGATTCTTCCAGGCGAACGATGCTTTCACAATAGGTGATTTCTCGATCCAGCCTTTTTCCATCTCTCATGATGCTGTGGACCCGGTGGGTTTCCTGCTTGAGAACAATGGTATCAGGATCGGTATCTGCACTGATCTCGGGGTTGTGCCCCACTACATCAGGATGATCCTCCACGATGTCCATGTTCTATTCTTCGAGAGCAATCACGATATGAAGATGCTGGAATACGGTCCTTACCGTCCGGCACTCAAGAGCAGGGTCAAGAGTAATCTCGGTCATCTCTCCAACATGGATGCGGCCAAGGCTTTACTGGATATCATCGGAGAAAGGACGGAGCACATCCTCCTCTCCCATCTCAGCGAGAACAACAATACCCAGGCAAAAGCCTATCATACGGTACGGAATATGCTCCGTGAATTCCATCTGTTCCCACGAGTCCATTTGACCAAGCGCGATGGTATCTCCGAGGTTGTCAGGATCGAGTAGAAGTTGTTTTTCATGGATTCAAGGTCTCATCAATTCCCCCATTCCCACTCTCACATACTCTCTGCCCCCTTGCCGACCCTTCGGGTCATCCGGACCTCAGACAAGTCCTCACTCCTCCCCCCCCTCCTTCTTCCGTCCCCATATAAATAATGTTAAATAACAATCACATGAGGTTGGGCACTATTACAAGTGTGATCACTCGGCATCCGATGACATCAATCGGCAGTGATCCAGTCCAAAAAAAATCAGGACGGTACATGACATGAACGAGAACGGGTTGAAAAAACTTGAATGGGCACGGACCCACATGAAGGTACTCAAATCCATTGCCCAGGAGATGAAGGAAAAAAAGAGTCTGGATGGAATACGGATCGGTATGGCTCTCCATGTGGAGGCAAAAACCGGGATCCTTGCACTCACTCTTCAAGAAGCGGGAGCCGATGTACGACTGGCATCCTGCAACCCATTATCCACGGACAACGATGTTTCAGAAGCACTGAACGACCTCGGTCTTCCCACATATGCACGCAAGGGAGAGTCCAACGACGAGTATTACCAGAACCTCGATTCTGTTCTTGCACACAACCCTCAGTTCCTTATCGACGACGGCGGTGACCTCATCAAGATGGTTCATGACCGGGGCATGGATGTCTGGGGAGCCAGCGAGGAGACCACAACCGGCATCGTTCGGCTCAGGGCCATGGAGAGGGATGGGGTGCTCAAGTTCCCGGTGATGTCCGCCAACGACGCACTCATGAAGCATCTCTTCGACAACAGATACGGGACCGGGCAGTCCACATTCGACGGAATACTCACTGCGACCAATCTCATCATCGCGGGCAAGAAATTCGTGGTAGGTGGATACGGATGGTGCGGCAGGGGAATCGCCATGCGGGCAAACGGACTGGGAGCGGAAGTAATTATCACGGAAATCGATCCTGTAAAGGCAGTGGAAGCACGTCTGGACGGATTCCAGGTCATGCCAATGCTGGAGGCGGCAAAAAAGGCGGATTTCATTGTCACTGTCACCGGAGATCGGGATTTGGTCACCAGGGAACATTTCAAGGTCATGAAGGACGGATGTGTCCTTTCCAATTCAGGTCATTTCAATAATGAGATCAATATCGATCATCTCAACGAGCTGACGGTGGAAAAGAAAACCGTCCGAACGATGGTGGATGCGTATACCTTCGAGGATGGACGGACCGTGTATCTCCTTGCCGATGGTCGGCTCATCAACCTTGCAGCTGGTCAGGGGCATCCCGTTGAGATCATGGATATGTCCTTTGCCATTCAAGCTCTTGGAGTGGATTATGTGGTAAGAAATCACAAGAACATGGAGAACCGTGTCCATCGGGTACCAGCGGAGATAGATGAACGTGTAGCCAGGCTCGAGCTGAAGGCCATGGGCATCGAGATCGATACCCTCTCCGAAGAGCAAAAGAAATACATGGAATCCTGGTCGGAAGGTACCTAGAATTATTTTTTAATAGCATACACAATCAAACACACAATCACACATACATACATACATCACCTACATATTCACATAAACTCTCCTTTATCAGAAAATGTGAAAAGGGAGAGGACTTGGAGGCAGGGTTTGAGATATCTCGTGGAATTCACCGGTGAGCATCCCACGCTTCCCATTGAGGAGCTTCGTGCATCAGCCGAGGCGGAGAGAGAGCATTTCACGATAGTGCATCTCAATAATCGGATGGCGATCCTCGAATCCGATGACCTCTCAAAGGCAATGAAGCGATGTGCATTGATCAGGACGGTATCGGTAACCTGCGATCATGGACCCTTCTCTGAACTTCTTGATTCGAATGCAGAGGAACTCGGGAACACGATCACCAGATGTTTGGATGTTCAATTCCCGAAGGCTGGATCTTTTCGGATCACCCCGAGAAAACTTGGCGGAAAATATCCCGACATCGACATTGGAGACCTCATCGACAAACTAGCTGCAAATGTTCCTTTACCGGTCTCTCTGGATGAGCCTGATATCGAAGTTCTTCTTTTCCTAGCACCGTCACCTCCCCCCCCCACCTCCACCCCCTCTCCTCCCACAACTCATTCCACTAAAAAAACTTCTCCCACTAACCCCTCTACTTCAGCGTCCAGCTCAATGGTTTCCCCCAACCTTCACTACTACATCGGGGTGAAGATCCATGAAAACCAGCGTGAACAGTTCGGAGAACGGGAAGTGAAATACCGGCCTTTCTTCAGCCCCATCTCCCTACCCCCGGTCTTTGCACGGGTGTGTGTGAATCTGAGCCGTATCCCATTGGATGGGAGACTTCTTGATCCCTTCTGCGGAACAGGAGGGATATTGCTGGAATCAACACTGCTGGAAATTGCAACGATCGGAACAGATCTGGACGAGGACATGCTGAGGGGGGCGGAAGCGAATCTCAAACACTTCTCACTGGATGCAGAACTCTATCGTTCCGATATCGGAGACCTTCCAATGGTGCTGAAAAAGAATGGTATTTGCGAGATCCATGGAATTGCAACCGATATGCCCTATGGCCGGGCCTCCTCGACCTTTGGGGAGAAGATTAATGAACTCATTGATCGAACACTTGATTCCTTTCATCGGATTCTCCAGACAGGAACCTATGCAGTACTTGTCACCTCAAGTGGGTATGCGCTCCGACTCCGACACAAATCACTGACCCTAGTTTCCTGTCACCGATTGAGGGTTCATGGGAGTCTGAACCGGTATTTCATAGTCTATCAAAAAATTGACAGTGATCCGGATTCATCGATAGTATTCGAATCATGCGAAATCGTTTGACCATTGTCCTCGTTGCATTTCCTGAATACACATATTGATCCTATTGGTACGAAATAATTTCATACCACACAGTACCGAGGGATCAATGGAGCGATGAAAATACCATGAATGTGATCATTCTAATCAGGTTAACCAACCGTGTCCCTTCATGGTGGCAGGACATCCCGAGCATTTTTTCCCGATGAATGAGATACATGTCTCACAATTGATATGCTCTCCGCAGGGTGGCTCATTGGTTTCTCCGGCGGTGAGGACCGTGGGAACGATAAAATCCTTTTCCGAGCTGATGATGATATTAAAATCCAGTTCGCTAACAGCCTCGTGTGTCCGAAGGTGATTGTTTACCAATGCTTCCAGGGCAGAGATATTCTCGCTTATGAAGAAGAGGCAAAGGTTGTACTTACCGGAAACTGTGAATCCATTGGCAAAATATGGACAACTCTGGAACATCTCCATAATGGGAATTGTATTGCTTGTTGTAACGTCAACCTTTGCTACATAGAGCCCCATCTTCAAAGGATTGATACCAGTATGAGTTTCGATGGCTCCTTGTTCCTTGAGCTTCCGTATTCTCACCGCCACCGAAGGCTGGGAAAGACCGATCTGCTGTGCGATCTCTTCTTGTGATACATCCGGATTCTTCGCATACATGGTAATTATCGTTCTGTCTTTGACGTCGATCTTCATGGTGAGGCCCCGTACCGTGGTATGGTGGAAATTCCTTTTCACATATTAATGTTTTGATAAAATATAGGTGCAATATGGATTTAGTACATTGATTATTGTCATGTCGGCTATGGTAAATGAACTAGTCGATTCTACGAGGAGTAGAGGGAAGATCACAGTAAAACTGAGGGCTATTAGCCCTCTACCGCCCCTTTCTTCACCACAGTTATTAGCTCTTCCTC
Organism: uncultured Thermoplasmata archaeon; assembly: GCA_964613025.1. Lineage (GTDB taxonomy): Archaea > Thermoplasmatota > DAOVMN01 > DAOVMN01 > DAOVMN01 > CAZTGJ01. The sequence goes on from CAZTGJ010000001.1 coordinate 26,493, forward strand.
CTCCCTCTCCGGTGGAACCTCGGCCCCGAAAACATATTTCTCGTTCAGGCCCTTCTGATAAAGAACACACTCCTCGATTTCTCCCTTTGCAAGCCCCCTGAGTTCGAATGAAAATTCTGCATCCTCCCCCTGCAGGATTGCCGGTATGTCCCACAAGATCATGTCATTCTCAAGGGATGACGGCTCGGGAGATACGTTCTGAACCAATGCTCCTTCTGCAATTTCTGCCATAAGGCTGAATTTCTTCTTTGTATCCGTGAAATTGGAGATCATGATACGAACCATATATGTCTTGTTGATATCATCATACTGAATTTCGCTCTTGAACATATAGCTGTCCATGATCTCTCCAATCACCTTTGTGATATCGGGCATGGGGAAACCAATATTTTTCGCGGTTTTCTCATTGATCTCGGGAAGGATCTTTTCAATGAGATTGAGTTTCGCCAGATGGACCTTTCTCTTGGATTTCCTTTTGATATGCACGTTCATTTTCCGGGCACAAATCCTCAAGGCTCTGACGACCTCGTTCTTAACCAGCTCGATATCCGCGATGGCCTCCTTTGCCTCCGAGGTGAAGGGAATATTTGTTGAAGCCACATGGATCAGCATCACCACCGGCCCCCGGGGAATCCCCCTTCCCCCCCGCTGCTCAAGTCCATATGGTCTCCAGTTAATACTCTCAACAGCCTTTGTTGTCACACAGGCCCCCTGCTGAAAGAGAAGGGGTACACGGTTGGCGAACCGCAGCAACGTCACCTGATTATCTGAACTTCCGGTACCGTAGCAGAGACCCACTTCGACCTGGAACGGGTTCCCTGAATATGCCTGCGGCTTCCGTATGGTGGATGAAACGAATTCAGCCTGGATTTCCTTCTTCAACCCCTTGCGGATAAGAACCTCACCGATAGGGGAAAGACAGTCGGTTGGAGGTTCCATGATGCTGACCTGGGAAATTGCTTGAATGATCTTCTCTACATCCTGTCGCTTGATCCTTTTTGGTGTAGCGCTAGGTTTGATCTCGGCAAGATTCAGTATCTGAAGAGCAATACGCCTGGATACCCGCGAAAACTCCTTCATGAGGAATCCTTCGATGCTTTTCTGATTTGTCGACTGGAGCATCTTCAGGAGAATTCCTATCTCGATCCCGGAAGGATGCGGTTTGATGGCAACCGATGCTTCAGGAAGTCGATCGGTAGCACGGTCGAAGATGGTCTTGGTACCATCCGGTTCGATTAAAACAATCCGGGCATGGGGATTCACGATCGCTGTAGAACGGATATATTCGTAGATAGACTGCTTGGACTTGACATACCTTCCCTTGAGTGTGATCTCGACCCTGGTGCCGGAATGTTTCGGTTCCCCGTCTTCGTCGCGCCATACAATATGGTGATCGTTTATCATCCGGGGTTTGTTCTTGCCTGTATCGATCGAGACATCCATGACGTTGGCCGTGTCTGACTGAGCGGTTTTTGATGTGATGTGAGCCGGTTTCCCGGTTGTTAGCTGACCGTAGAGCACAGCCGCAGAAATGCCGATTCCCTGCTGACCCCTGGACTGTCGAATCTCATGGAATCTGGAGCCGTAGAGGAGCTTTCCGAAGACCTGGGGGATCTGCTTCTTGATGATTCCGGGGCCGTTGTCCTCGATGATGAGATGAAACGTATCATTTTGTTCTTTTGAGAGGGAGACCAGGATGTCGGGCATGGTGTGAATCTCCTCACAGATATCCAGAGCATTGTCCACACCTTCCTTCACTGCGGTCAGGAGAGCGCGGTTCAGGGAATCGAATCCCAGGATATGTTTGTTCCTCTCGAAGAATTCGGCTACCGAGATCTCCTTGTGTTTCTTTGCCAGATCCTCAGCCGTTGGTGCCTTCCTCTGTCGTGTGCGTTTTCTTGGGGTGTCTGATGAATTCGTTTCGGCTGGACTCAAGTCGCATCCTCCGTTCTGCTCTCGTGATTCAATATTTGTTGATAAATTTTTACATGCATTCTGAAACTTTGTCTTTTCGAAGCTTGTGCAATTTTAATCACTTTTAAGGGTTATAAATGCCGGGTGACAAATTATAAATAGGACCGAGGGTGTAGCTTCAGCCCGTCAAACGAATGAAGGGAGTGTCATGACCGAAGAATACAAGAAACTGGTCGCTTACTGTGGATTGTATTGTGGTGATTGTTACGCCCACCAGGGCCAGATCCCTGATCTTGCAAGGGACCTTCGAAAGGAATTGAAGCATTGGAATTTCAAGAAGATTGCCAAATCCCTGGCAAAGGAACCGCATCTTGAGGAGTTCAGGGATTACAAAGATTTTGAGATTGTGCTGAAAACGATCACCAAGCTCAAATGCAGCGGTGGATGTAAAGGGGGAGACGGAATCCCCGGGTGCAAAATACGGAAGTGCTGTCACAAGATCGGATTGGAGGGATGCTGGGAGTGTGACGAGTTCGAGGGCTGTGAAAAACTGGAGTTCCTCAAGCACAACCATGGAAATGCCCACCTCATGAATCTACGGAAGATCAAAAAGATCGGGGTGTGTGAGTTCCTCAAGGGAGGCAAGCAGTGGTATCACAAGGTACCGGAAAAATAACCAGGCTTCATCACTCACCTTACCTTCAATACAACTTATAAGAGCCTCACCCCCCCTCCTCCCCACTTCCCACAATGAGATCGTGGGCGTTGATTATGTCAGTTGCACCCTTTATCTGAAATCGTAATCATTAGCAGGTTTCATACCCTTTTTCATCATCTCGAACTGCCTCAGCGTCTCGGCATCAAGGGCCTCGATGTTCTCCAAAGCATGTTTGAGCTGGATATTAAAGGCATATTTATTGCATTCCTCGTCACTGGGCTTGATATAGTGACCGTCAAAGACGCAATAGGGATCCTCGGTGACATTGGGTACTACCCATTGGCAGTTACCGCAAACTTGTTTGAGTTCGATCGTTCTCATGAGTGAGCCTCCGGTTCTATCCTCCAGGCATTTGGTGTTCCTATTTATTTTATGTGTATTATTTTAATAATTGAGGTAGGGGGAAGGGGGGGCGGGTGGGAGGCGATGGAATGAAATGACATCGCGGGATCATTGAACGGCTGGCAGCTGGTTACGGGTGAAGACAGTGGATCGGAGGAATTCTGGGCACCATGATCGGGCTTCAGCTGGGCCAGGGAGGTTTGATGGGAGGTGGGTAAGGTGGTAGGGGGGGTGGGGGGCATTGGAATTGAACGGTGTGATATGACAATGCGGGCCGAATTGAGATGATTGGTCGATGGTGGAAATATTATTAGGAGAAGAGAGGTTGCCTGGAATGATGGCCACCCTCGTTTGCCGATCATGTCATGCCGAACACTCAAATTCGGAGTCGATATGGCGATGCCCCTGCGGAGGACTCCTGGACCTGGAATTTGAACCCGAGTTCCCTATAAAGAAAATACAGGAGAGAACCAGGGACCTCTGGCGGTACCGTGAAGCAATTCCCATCATGAGCGATGACCATATCGTCAGCTTCGGTGAAGGGTTCACTCCCCTGATTCCCATGGAGTTCGCAGATAATGATCACCAGGTATTGATCAAGCACGACCATCTTTTCCTCACCGGATCATTCAAGGACCGGGGAGCGTCAGTGCTCCTGAGCAAGGTGAAGGAGCTGGGCATCAATCGAATCGTGGAGGATTCGTCTGGCAACGCTGGCTGTGCCATTGCGGCGTACGCAAAGTTAGCAGGGATCGCCTGCGACATCTATCTTCCCCATGGAGCCTCCCCGGAAAAAACATCCCAAATTGAGGTGAGCGGAGGAATACTCCACCGAATCGAGGGAGGAAGGGAGGCAGCCGCAGATGCAGCCCTCCAGGCAGCAGAAGCGGAATACTTTGCAAGCCATAGCTGGAATCCCTACTTCTTCCAGGGGACCAAGACCTTTGCCTTCGAAGTATGCGAACAGCTTGACTGGGAAGCTCCTGATGTCGTTGTGCTTCCAGTGGGAAACGGTACCCTGGTCCTCGGGGCTTCCATTGGCTTCAACGAACTCCTCAATGCTGATGTGATCGATCAGATTCCGAGGATCATAGCAGTTCAAGCAGAAGAATGCTGTCCGTTGTTCAACGTTTTCCATGAGGTGGGGGGGGGCAAGGGGGAAGGAAAATGGAGTGGAGAATGCAGAGGGACGGTTGCGGAAGGAATTGCCATCCACACACCAATGAGAGGGGAGCAGATCATTGAAGCGATACGGGAGAGCAAGGGAACGATCTTGAGCGTCAGCGAAGAGGAGATCATTAATTCTCTGCGGAAGGTCATCGAAGCTGGGTTCATCATTGAGCCCACTTCAGCAGCCCCGATTGCCGGAGTTGAGAAGTACATTCGAGAGCATGATCCGAACCCAGACGAGATCATCGTGAGCACCTTCACCGGCCATGGCTCTAACACTGCAGAGAAGATCGACAAGTTGCTTTACTATTCGTAAAGCAGTTTATGCATTCCATTCCATTCCATTCATCTAGGCAAATCCTATTCCACCCATATTCTTCTCCCCCATGCCTTCCTTACTCCCCCCCACCCCACCCCCTCCAGAAAGAATAAATACTCCACCTCAACTAAGTTCCCCCGATGTGTTTCAACGTCTCCATCACAAAAAAAGCAGACCAGCTTGAGGAGCTGTTCAATGCGAAATTCGTTGAACCCGAGCGATTCCAGCCGATCTATCATGTATCGGCATTCTCGAAACCTCACCTTCCCGTCATCAGCAACGATCAACCGGACAACATCCGGTTCTTCCAATGGGGTCTCATTCCTTACTGGACCAAAGATCAGGAAAAAGCAGAAAAGATACGATTCCAGACCGGGAATGCACGGGCGGAGACCATCTTCGATAAACCGTCATTCCGGATGCCCATCCATAAACGACGGTGTCTCATTCTCATCGATGGATTCTATGAATGGCAGGAGTTCAGAGGAAAAAAATATCCCCACTACATCCACCTCACGGACAAGCGTCCGTTCGCTCTGGCCGGGATCTGGGATCACTGGTCAAATCCCTCTCATGAAATGAAAGACGATAAAACAATAACATTCTCGGTCATAACAACAACAGCAAATCCTATGATGGAGAGGATCCATAACACAAAGAAACGGATGCCTGTGATCCTGAAGAAAGAGGACGAATCCACCTGGCTCGATGATTCCCTCGGCAATAAAGATATCAGTGAACTTCTCAGACCCTATGATGACTCTGAAATGAAGGCACACACTGTTTCAAAGCTTATCTCATGGAAGGGTGTGGAGAATAATGTGCCTAAGGCACAGAAACACTTCAGCTATCCCGAACTCCACACCAGGGACCTCTTTTCCTACTGATCCCCAAGAGGGCTGGAACAGCAACCATTATAAATCCTGAAATGCCAAAGGATTCCAGTCGGCCAATAACGCCAGAAGGTTTACACATGACACATGTGATAGTTTCCATTACCCTTACGGTGATCATCCTTGTCACATCTACCGGATGTCTGAGCTGGGATGATGGTGAGGGGGATGACCTGGATCCGTATTCGGATCCAGATATCCGACCGAGGTCACTCGTTGTAAATGATGTTGACAATTCTCTGTATTATCAGGGAACTGATGGGGAATGCAAGGGGGGCGATGGGAGAATGATCGGATCAAATCAATCCGAATTCCTTGCCTCTATTGCTTCCGATTCAGGAAGCAGTGACGCTCCGGTCCGATTTACCATCGGAGTTCATATCGAGATAAGTCCTTACCTTGGAAGTACCGCAAATGATTCGTTTCACCTCAATACCAATCGATTGAGAAAAATGGCCGATATCATCTCCTCGCACAACGGTACCATGACCGTCCAGGTTCAACGACCGTTTACAACACTGATATCAGACGCAGATGACAACATCCTGAGGTATCTTGTGAACAAAGGCTGCGAGATCGCACTTCACATACACGAAAGCTATCTCATACCTGACTATCTCGGGATGGAGTATCAAGGCACAAAGAAAGGATCTGAAATTGCGGCTAACGCATCCCTTGAGACCTGGATCAGAGCGGTCTCTGATCTGAAATCCGAGGTTGAGCGACTATCCGGGAGCGAAGTGACGTCATTCAGTGGTGCTCCTTTCTATGACGACCGGTACCTGGTCATGGCTGAATCAGGAATAACGGTGAACTACAATTTCAAGGACCCGACGACCCAATCCATGCAGGATGACAGGTTCTTTGTGGTGAATCCCTGGAGGCCCGCCGGATCAAATACGATCGATCAGATGCTTCAATATGACAGGAACGGGGCAGTTGTTTTCATACCATCGGGAGTGTACCCTTCACATTGTTCCGGCGTGGAATGTGTTCCCAATCCCTATTGTTACGAGGGATTCGACTATGTTACCACGGCTCTGAATGCATCAATGAATGAGGCGGATCCGGAACGGATCAACGTCTTCAGTGCGATGTGGCACCCCTTCAATTTCCAGCATCCGGAAAATGATACAGAGGAACTTGAGGTCTGGGACAACTGGCTCACGGAGGTCATTGATCCCTTGATCACTGACGGACGGGTGATATGGAATTCGTATGTTGAGATTGCAGAAGAATTCGAGGCGTGGGAGACCGTGCATGTTCCATGATGAGGGGAAATGGGGGAAGCCGGAACTGACGGAGGCGTGGAGGAGGGTGTGGTTTGAATACCGAGGATTTCTCAGGACGAATGAAGGATCGTGATCTGTTCCAATCCAGGGGCCGGGTGGAATCGAACTGTTCAGGAAAAGCATAATAACCCTTCCCACCTCCTCTCCTGCCATGGGAGTGAACCTCAGAGACCTTCTCCAGCTCGAACAGACAACCATCCAAAGGTTCTCGGGACAGATCCTGATGGTGGACAGCTACAATATCCTCTACCAGTTCCTTGCCGGAATGCGGCAGGCAGACGGTAACTTACTACGGGATTCAAGAAATCGGGTGACATCCCATCTCAACGGCCTCTTCTTCAGGACCATCAACCTCATGAGGGAAGGGCTCAAACTTGGTTTCGTCTTCGACGGTACACCACATAGACTGAAATACAAGACCATCAGAGAACGTATAGCGGTGAAGGAGAAGGCAAAGGAGGAGTGGAAGCTAGCACTGGAGGAAGGGGATCTCGATCGTGCAAAGAGCCAGGCACAGAGAACCTCCCGTCTTACCAAGGACATGCTGGAGGAGTCGAAACACCTTCTGGACCTCATGGGACTCCCCCATGTTCAGGCCCCGTCTGAAGGTGAGGCCCAGGCGAGCTACATGAACAACCGTGGGGATGCTCATGGGATCATATCCCAGGATTTCGATTCCATCCTCTTCGGAGCCCAGACTGTTGCTCGGAATCTGGCCCTATCAGGGAGAAGGAAGCTTCCCGGAAAAAAGGTATGGGTCAATTCACCTCCCGAAATTATCAATGCCGCACGAACTTTCGAGACCCTTGAGATCACCAGGGAGCAGTTGGTGGATCTTGCCATCCTTGTGGGAACGGATTTTAATCCCGGCATTCGCGGGATCGGTCCGAAGACCGGGCTGAAGCTCATCAAGAAACACGGCGATATTCACGGCATTCTCAAGGAGAAGGGGAAAGAGGATGAGATACCAGAGGTCGATGAGATCCGCTCAATATTTCTGGAGCCCACTGTCACGGATGAATACACACTTCAATGGAAAGATTTGGACAGGGACAGGATCTTTGAGCTTCTGTGCGAGGAACACGATTTTTCATATCATAGAGTTGAACGGGAGCTGGACAAATACGATGCGAGCCGGACCCAGAGGTCCCAGAAAACACTAGAGAGTTTTTTTGGCTGAATATTTCACCCACAGAGAGCTCAATGAACAATATCGGTCTGGTATCGTTTTAATTGCCCCATCACAACAAAGAGCGTTTCCCACCGCTCTCCATCCTTCATGAAATAGCTGTCAGGATTCCTGTCGCACATCTCTAGAAATGCGGGGTCGAGGAAATAATAATCCCTCCATTGGAACGTATTCTCGTGTAAAATTTCGAAGACAAAACCGTTCTCTTCCATCCTGTCCCTGGTCAGTGCGATGTCCGCCATGGAGGACTGGACGACGATCAGGTGACCTTCAGGTGATAGTCGTTTGTGACTGTTCAGGATGAGCTCATCTATGAAATACCGCCTGTTGAACTTGCCGCTCACGAAATAGGGGGGATTCGTCATAACGATATCATAGGTGCCCTGGACATCCAGCCAGTCCGCTACCCTGAACTCACAGTTCGCAACACCTCCCAATTGATCGTGTACCGCCTTTCTCGTGACCTTGAGTCTCTCCTCACTGATCTCCGTCGCTACCAGAAGCTCGGGATCGTTTCCCAGAGCGATCAGCGTATGGTTGGCAATGCCTCCTCCCAACTCCAGGATTCTCTTCCCTCTGAAAAAATCCTTCTTTGCCAATTCACGCAGTGCCTCGGACATGGTCCGTCCGTGATTTGTTTCCTTCCATGTACCGGATTCAGTTGCGTTAATCATGAAAACCTCTCATTGAGTCTGATTAATCAGGCTCCAACGGGTACATCAGTCAAAATATAATATTGTATTGCAGATTTGTAAGAGTTCAGTGATCTGAAGCCCTCCTACACTGGAAAGTACACATTTCAC
>CAZTGJ010000002.1:0-4101 GCA_964613025.1 uncultured Thermoplasmata archaeon
CATCACTCAGGGAATGAAAATCGCACTTACTTCACATGGCTGAACTCTTACCAAAACCCAAAACTATATTATAATAGATAAGTAAGGCTTGCATAGCTTATTACATGGGGGAAACTAATGAAAAACCTTCAGAAAGTAATTCCTATCGTATTGATCATTTTAATTCTCACGGTGGTGATACCTACCATTAACGTCCAGGGTAAGTTGGAGGCCGAATACTCTATTTCCGTGGAAAAAAAGGAGGTTATCGGCACAAACCACTGGAAGGTCTACGTTAAGGAAGATATCAGTTTCATCTCGTCGAGCTCGGATGCGACAAGTTACACCTGGGACTTCGGAGATGGCGCTTCAGTTACAAAAACCACAAAGACCATCGCTCACAATTTTTCGGCAATCGGAACATATACCGTGACCCTTACCGCAAAGGATGATGACGGCAATTCCGATACCGCTTGGGGAAACATCACTGCTGTTGAAAAACCGGAAGCCATCATCATTGTTCTTGATGAAGCAGGTAATTCTCTTGCAGATGTGGATTATACTATCGAATTGGGCCAGAGTGTAACCCTTGATGCAAGCACATCCAAGGGGGACATCGTCACCTATATATTCGGTTTCAATCTGAAAAATGCATTTCAACCCCAGGTGCAGAAACCAGAGCCGACCTACACGCATACCTACGAAGAGGTAGGAGAATATAAAGTCGGATTGCGGGTAACGGACACGCTGCATAACAACAGCCAGATGGATAAAAGTGAATTTATCACGATCACGGTAAAGAAGGCAAGTGCCAGCAGTACGTCCTTTGAATTACCCGTGCCCATCATGTACGTTGGTGGAGGAGTTGGGATCATTGTTCTCCTTCTGGTCGTTGTATTCTTGTACAGGAACGGATACATCGGAGCTCCGGGTATGGGGGGAGGCGGAGGAAGTCCATCAAGTCCGCCTATGAGCGGACCTGCAAGAACATCGGGACCGAATCTCAACACCCGCATGTCACAACCATCCGGAAAGGGGTCCTCTTTTTCGGATTATAATTCCCTCCTGCCGGATCAGCAGAAGAAGGAATTTGGAAGACCGGAAAGTGAAAAAACGGTGTACGAGGTGAAGACCTGCCCCAAGTGCAAGGGAAAGATCCCCATCACATCACTGGAACGGCCCCTGAAAGTGACCTGTCCCACCTGCGCTGCATCATTTTCCCTGAAAAAGCCTTCATCGTCCGCTCCGCCATCAGCGGCGAAGGCTCCGACTCCGGAAGCCCCTGCCCCTACCCCCGAGGCAAAACAGGATTTCATCTACGATGTGAAGACCTGTCCCAAGTGTAAAAGCAAGATCCCCATCACCTCCCAGGAACGACCCCTGAAGGTGACCTGCCCGGGATGCAGTGCCTCCTTCACTCTCAAGGGAAAATCCCAGGGGCCCACACCAGGAGCTTCCGCACCGAAACCCGCTCCCGCACCGGTGGACGATACCGAGATAGTGATCTGTCCGGCATGTGGGAAGGCGCAACCGGTAAGTACCAGCGCAAGTACATCCGTGTGTATCTCATGCAACTCACGATTTGAACTATAAACGATACCGAGCCGGAGGATATGAATGCCAGAATCCATCACTAAGCAGAGCATTATGATCGTGGATGACGAACAGGAGATCAGGGAAAGTCTGCAGATGATCCTTGCCAGAGAAGGGTTTGAAGTGATATTGGCAGAAAGCGGACCCGATTGTATCAGTAAACTCGAAACCGTCCATCCCGATCTCATTCTTCTGGACATCTTCATGTATCCCTGGGATGGATGGAAGACCCTGGAAACGATCAAGAACAACCCGGACACAACGGAAATTCCTATCTCTATGCTCACCGTGGTTCCCTTGACCATCGAGGATTTCGAGGACAAACCGATCGAACAGAGTAAATTGGTATATATTGAAAACTACCTGGTGAAACCCATCAACCGGAATGACCTTCTCCGTGCCGTTCGCGATATCATCGGTCTTGAGAGCTATCTCAAGAATATCGTACATTTGCTAAAGAAGCATGGTGAGGAAAGAGGAGCCAAGGATTTCGAAACAGCCGCCCGCAACCTGTACCGCAACCGGAAACTGAAGAATAGTCTTGTGAGATGTCTTGTGGATGAGGCGAAGAACATCGACAGGGTGAGGAAGGTCATTGCTCTTCAGGAGAAGAACATCGAGCTGTCCCTCCTTCAGATCCGGGCTCTTGAAGCACGGTATCGGAAATATGGTGTCAGGTTGGCCGGTGCCAAGTAGTAGTGACGTATTCAATCGTCAGATCATGATCGGTGATACACCTTCCGGAAACGGGAAGGGCAGCAGGGAAAACGTAAGAAGATAAAGGAAGAGATAGGAAGAGAAAAGAAGAAAAAGAAGAGAAAAGAAGAAAAAGAAGAGAAAAGAAGATAATGGAAGAGAAAAAAGAGAAAGGAAGAGAAAGAAGATAAAGGAAAAAAGAAAAGATGAGGAGAGGGAACTTTGATCTCGGATATCGGTGACCTACCACTTTCAAAAACAATACTGGATACATTCCAGAGCATGGGGATTTCCAAACTGTATCCCCCCCAGGGGGAAGCGCTTGACCATGTCTATCAGGGAAAGAACCTGGTGCTCTCTGTCCCCACCGCCTCGGGGAAATCCCTGGTTGCCTATCTCGCAATACTCAGGGGACTTGCCCAGGGAGGCAAAGGACTCTACATCGTTCCGCTGCGAGCACTTGCTTCAGAGAAATTCGATGACCTGAAGGAGATACTGCCCAAGGGGTATTCGGTGGTCATGTCCACAGGTGATTTTGATGAATCCGACAAATCCATCATGAGACACGACGTTATCGTTGCAACAAGCGAGAAAGCGGATTCCCTGTTCAGACACCGCCCCGGTTTTCTCAAGGAGTTCTCTGTTGTGGTTGCGGACGAGGTACACCTCATCACCGATCCCGGACGCGGGCACATTCTGGAAGTGCTCCTCACCCGGTTGAGACAGCTCAGCCCGGAAACCCAGCTCCTGGCCCTTTCCGCCACCATACCCAATTCCCAGGAACTGGCCGACTGGCTGGAAGCCGTCCATCTGAAAAGCGAGTGGAGACCGGTAACACTGAAGGAAGGAGTATTCCAGGGTGGCGTACTTCATTTTCAGGATCCGGAGGACGAAATGAATGCCGAAAATTCACCATCTGCCCCACGGAAGATCGGACGGGGAGATCCTGTCGGCACATTGGTGAAGGATGGTCTCAGGGATGGAGGACAGAGCCTTGTTTTCGTGAACACCCGGAGGAGTGCCGAGGTGGAAGCCAAGCGATTGATCTCTTCCCTGGAGCACAATACCGATGCTGAAAAACTTCTGGAAATATCCAATCTTCTCCTGTCCACTCAGGACGAACCCACTGATATCATAACCAGGCTTTCACGATGTGTGGAAGGGGGGTGCGGATTCCATCATGCCGGCCTGGGAAACACTCAACGGAAGATCATGGAAAAGGCCTTCAAGCTTGGTCACATCAAGGCTCTTGTGGCTACCCCAACCCTTGCAGCCGGGATCAATCTCCCGGCACGCCGGGTGGTCATTCGCGATCTCACCCGCTTCGGAGGGAGAAATACCGGGAACCAGCCAATTGCCAATCTCGAGCTCAAGCAGATGGCCGGAAGGGCTGGGAGGCCTGGATACGATCCCTTCGGTGAAGCGATATTCATCACCCGGAAACCCGAGGATGTCTCCCGGATATTCAGGGATGTAATTCACGGGAAGACGGAGCGGATCGAATCTAAGCTCGGGGTTGCCCCCATCCTGAGGATACATATCATCTCCTCGATCGCCTCCGGGTTCGTTGCCAGCTATTCCGAGCTCATGACCTTCCTCAGCGGGACCCTCTATGCACACCAGTTCGGGATAAGGGAAGCCGAGGTCAGGGAGGCTATCGCTTTCCTTCAGGAGAACGGGATGATCCTCACCCCCTCCCCCCATGGCTCCTCCAACATCTCCAACGCATCAACCACTTCCAACACATCCGATACTTCAGACATCTTCGACTCATCCGACACTTCCGACACATTCAACACCTCCAACATTTCCAACACATCAGATACTTCCAAC
>CAZTGJ010000002.1:4201-27353 GCA_964613025.1 uncultured Thermoplasmata archaeon
CACTTCCGACACATTCAACACCTCCAACATTTCCAACACATCAGATACTTCCAACACTTCAGACTTCGTTACTGCGGACCGGATCCAGGGACCCATGAACGATGCAGAACTCCGGACCACCCCCTTCGGGAAGCTCATATCCGATCTCTACATAGATCCGAAGAGTGCTGTGATCATGAAGCGTGCACTGGAGAACTCCCCCGGGAAACTGGCAACGCCGCTATCCTATCTTCATGCGATATGTGCGGCACCGGACATGCTCACCCTGTATGCCCGGGAAGGAGAGATGGGAGACCTTCTCATGATGGCCGAACATTATGCTGACGAACTCTTCCTCTCCCCCATGGATACCGTGGTGTACGGACGCAATCAGGGTCTTGCCCATGAACTGTATGCCGAGGAGCTCAAGACAGCTCTTCTGCTGAAACGGTGGATCGATGAGGTGGATGAGAACACCATCACCCGCAGCTTCAATATCGGACCTGGGGATCTGAGAAACAGGGTGGACTCTGCCCAATGGCTGCTCCATGCACTGGAGAGAATTGCCTCTCTTTTCCATTTCGAACACCAGGAGCTGAAAAAGATCCTCCGACGGATCGTCTATGGGGTGAAGGAGGAACTGTTGCCACTGGTAGATCTGAAGGGGATCGGAAGGGTGAGGGCCCGTATCCTGTATAACGGTGGATATACTGATGTTGGACGATTGAAGAAAGCCAAGGTGGAGGACCTTCTGGCAATGGAGGGGATCGGGAAGGCATCGATCTTCAGCATTATGGAACAGATCGGCAGGGATATGTCCGAGTACGTTGAGGCCGACCAGGAGATCAAACGGCTGCAGCGGTCACTTCTGGATTTCGGTCTCTGATGCATTGTCTGTGGGTATCAGTAGTCGAAAAGCCAGATCTCCTTATGGTCCGGCAGATCCTCGGATATGAAATCGATGGCATCTCCAACTTTCAGGACCGGAAGGTCTGCTAATTGTAAAAAAGGGGACACATCATCGATTGAAAGGGAGAGTCCGGGGATGCGGTAGTGCATGGGAATGATTATCAGCGGGTCGATGAGTTTCGCAAGTTCCACGGCTTCCCGGGAATCAATGGTGAAGGTTCCGCCCACCGGAACGAAAAGTATGTCGACCTCCCCGAGTTCCTGAAGTGCCTTTTCATCCAGGAGATGTCCAAGGTCCCCGACATGGAGGCAGCGAATACCGTCCACCGTGAACTTGAACATCACCACTTTTCCCCTGTTCTTCCCCTTTTGTTTATCATGAAATGCATCAAAACCGTGGATCTGGAATTCGCCTACCTTTCTCGACCCCGGTTCGGAGAGGACAATGGTTTTCTCACCTGAAACGATATCCGCCCGGTTGTGATCGAAGTGATCATGGGTGATTGCTACGATGTCCGCAGTCGAATCGGGTTTTCTCAGTCCCAGGGAATATCCGTCATGAGGATCCACTACCAAATTCATTGAGTTCTCAATCTCGAAGCAAGAATGTCCATGCCAGGTTATCCGCAATAGTATACGCCTCATATGGCGATAGAGTTCCGGCATTAATAGTTTTCCATATCTGCCATTCCCCCGGGTGAAAAATAACACGATTCTCCGGGATCAGACATCCCAGGAGTACATGATTCCTCCTGCGATCCTCACCCTGAGATCACAGCTTCCATCCAGGTTCACGGTTACGCTGTATTCCCCTGCTTCATCCTCGATATCATCGAGATCGTTGTCCTCTCCCTGGCTTGACCAGATCCGTGAGTACACCTCATTTGATGCATGGTCCTTAATGGAAAGGGATCCCCCTGAGCTTTCTCCAATCCGATAGTTCAGATAGATGACCAGGGTATCGAAATCACCGTGGTCGGGATGTCCCGAATCCACGAAGGTGTCATAGACATCAACCACCGGGGAACCCGGACTCGAGGAGTATCTCTCATCGAAGTGGTTGGCTCCCCGCATGAAGTACACCTGACCTGAATGGCCGGTCCCATAGGATGTCAGTGTCATATTCACGATGGTTTCACCCTGAGCATCAGTTGCCCGCATGAGATGGACCCAGCCTGCATTCATGTCATAGGAATAGTCCATGATCTCCCCCCCTGGAGCATCGGCATGAATGCTTACGATAATGGGTTCTCCCATGGAGGGAATGTCAGCCTTCTCAATTGATACCACCGTGGCCTGCCAATTTTCGACTCCCAGGAACGAGAACGACCAGCTATTTCCCTTTTGCAGCGGGAACATGAAGAGGGGCTGGGGCTCTCCATTTTCATACACCGAGAAATTATTGAGCTCCACTCTCCCGAGGATAGGGTTGTAATTGAGAATGGCGTGTCTCCGGGCTTCCTCCGCCGAAGCCGCCCCCACAAGATGATTTGTTCCATCATCCGGAGCCACCACCATCCTAGTGGCAATATCCTCCTCGTCCGGTGTGGTGAAAGCGTAGACCCAGTATTTCCCCACTTCCCAGACAGGCGCCTGAACAGTGGAGGGTAGGTCCTTGTCATCACTACCATTTTCTTCATCGAGACATCCGGAAATTCCGGTAAGGATGAGTGCGAGAATCATGATCGGAATCAGTAGCGGTCGCAGGATGGTGCTCTTCATAGTATCCTCTCCAATTCAAAGCTATGTATGGATTATTCTCCAATCAGGTCATTGTATTTACGGATTATGGTGGGCAGTTCGATTCCTCTGGTTATTTGTTGTGGTTACCCCGAATATATCCGGTGGTGGATACGGTAATGGATGCATTTTTTTTAGCAGAAAGGGATGTCAACTGTTCAATCAGTGTTCCAATATGTTTATATAGAATTTGAATCGGTGTTCCCTGGTGATTGAGAGAAGCGGCAGATTGAAAATAGCGGCATTACCGGGACAGCATACAGCAGGAAAGCAGCGTATCGGGGTTTGGTCATGAAGTACATGAGATGGCTCTGTCTGATTGGGATACTGATGATCATCGCCGGTCAGGGGATCGGCACCGGAAACAGAACCGTAACTGGTGGGGCAACGGGAGAGGGGGAAAGGGAGATACGGGAACTTGAATTTCCCTGGCAGAGAACACTCCCCGGAGAGGTCATGGATGTCGCTGTCGATGGAAATTTCATCTACCTGGCAGTCAACGAATCCGGTCTCCAGATCCTGCACCAGGATACAAAGCAGATCGTCGGAAGCTACAACACCTCCGGCCTCAGTTATGGAGTGGCCGTTTCCGGGAGGTATGTGTTCGTTGCCGATTGGGACAACGGCCTCGTGATCCTTGACGTTATAGATCCTTCGGATCCTGTTCGGATCGCCCGACTTGACACCCCGGGAGCCGCCTACAAGGTCACAGTCCAGGGCAGCTATGCCTATGTTTGTGACTGGCACATGGGTCTTGCTGTGATAGACATTTCCGACCCGTCGGATCCCGTAGAGGTGGGAAGATTCTCCGACGTCGATCATGCAACGGATTGCGAGATCACAGGCACCTATGCATTTCTTGTGGACTGGTGGGGCCTCCGTGTAATCGATGTCTCCAATCCCACCGCACCCAGTGAAGTGGGAAATCTCTCCACCGGAGGATTTGCCTACGGTATCGATGTTGATAGGGGCTATGCATATGTGGCTGACGATTTCCGCGGATTGCGGATAATTGATATTCAGGATCCCTTCAACCCAACGGAGGTGGGCAATTATATTCTCGATGACAATGCTCTCCATGCTCAGATCCGTCTCTCAGACAACCGCCTCTACGCCTATATCGCAGTTGTCGAGAACGGGCTGGTCGTGTTGGATGTCACCGATCATGAGAACCCAATCGAGGTAGCCAACCTCTCGGTCTCCGGTCAATCCCGGAGAGTTCATCTCCGGGATGATACTGTCCTCCTGGCCTCCGGAGACAATGGGCTCTGGGGAGCAGATACGTATCAGGAACCGCCTGAAAAGCCTGACCCGGATTACTGGCTGTTCTTCCTGATCATTCCCATTGCCGCGGTTGGCATGGGCATCTATTCGCATATTCGGGGGGAGAACCCCAGAACCAAACCGAGCCTCGGTTCCCAGGTGAATCAGGGAGCGGGGAACGGTAGAATTGCCTACGGAACACCCACCACCCCTACTTCCCACACCTTCCCCCCATACCCCACCGCATCCCTCTCCTCATCACGCTCATCTCACAGGGTCATTGGGTCGAATACTATCCTTGGTCATTACTTTGCATCCCACAGGCTTCCTCTTTCACTGGATGAACAAACACTTTCCCGGGCTCGCGGGATCATGGAGAGGGATGTTGCAGCCCTTCGGTCACCCGCTGATCGGTTCAGGCTCTATATCGCCATGAAACAGCTCTCCTATCTCATGTATCCCAACAACGAATGGCTTCGTGATCTCTTTCACAACTATCGCGATTCCCTGAAGTTCAACAGTTACTTCGAGATGTCCGAATCCCCGGGAGCCATACTCAAACGATGGGCGCTTCCCCCGGGACTGCAGGGAAATGTACATCTTGATCGCGACAGGGATGAGATCGTGGAACGGATCCGTCATGCTGATCCCTATGAGAACTTCGTTATCATCGGTGATCCGGGGGTAGGGAAGACAGCCCTGCTCTTTCAGGTGTTCGACAGTTACATGAGTACCGGGACCGGCGCAATTCTTTCCGGCGGTGGAGGAAAGTACGGTGGGAAGGGCAGTAGCAGCGAAAGAAGGAATGACCTCGGGAAGGACAGTGAGAAGGGCAGCGGGAAGGATAACAGGAAAGACGGTGAGAAAGGCGGAGGGATTGGGGGGATAGGAAAATATCACGAGGCCAATCATATCCGTCTCTTCGTTGATGATATTCCTGAGGAACGCATGATCATACAGCGGCTGCAGAACGGTAGAACCCGAGGTCTTGTGGTATCTGCAAGGGAAGGGGACTGGGATGGTCTTCCCTATGACTTCCAGAGAATGTTCACCCGACTGACAATCAGGAACTTCTCAACCCAGGATTTCAGACAGGTCTGCAGGAATCTCCTCAGACTGAGTTCAGTGGAGTCTGATGGCCCAACCATTGATCTCCTGATGGATTATGCAAATGGAAGCCCCATATTCGTCTGGACCCTGCTTGACCAGTTGCGTCAGTCAGGCCAGAAGAAGCTTTCCTCGATGTTCATCAGAGAGAACGCTTCCCGGGGAATGCTCAATTACATTGGCGATATTCTCCAGAACCATCTCAGGGAACGGACACGTGACAGTCATGGGTATGGTCTCACCGGAGTTACAAGCAGTGCACCATCTGGAGGAGGAGATAATGGAGGGGGGGGAAGAAGAGGAGGCGATTGGGAATTCCGATCCGGAGGCTTCCATGCCCTGGCCATGATGTACTTCCTCGCCACCCACATGGAGGGAAGACGCTGCAGTGCTGTATATTTCAACAAGATCGCTCCCCTGGTATCCCGAAAGATCGAGACGTCGGTTCATGCAGAGGCAGGAATGGATCCCGATAATCCGGGACTTGTTCTCTCTCCACTTTCCATCAGCAACGACATGATCCGATTTCCCCACGACTTCTGGGCAGATGTGGTAATGGGAAAGGGCGATCACAATCCATTCTCCAAGGACATCATCCTTATCCGGGAGGCACTGTCCGATACCGGATACTTCGAAGAGGCGAAACGTCTGGCGCTTGTGGAAAGCTGGGAACTGGTTCTTGGCCGCTACCGCAGGAATCCGGGATCGACCAGGGATGCCATCCTTGTCTTCTGCGAAAGCATACTCTCCAATTTCACGGTTCAGGAGCTCAGGGAGCTGGCACTGGATATCGAGACCATGCGGGAGATCGCTGCCCTGTACTCCCATCTTCCCGAGGGGGAGGCAATACTTACCAGGATCGAGCGGGTCTCTCCCCTGGCCACCCAGAAGGTCATCGAGATCAGGGACTCGGTCATTATGAAGAGCAGTATCGGTTAAGTACGTTGTTGGGATGAACCAGAGCTGGTCTTATCAATGTCATTCGGATTCCTTCCCGAGAAATAGAAATCAGGGAATGCAAGATATACACCAAAGGGTTTCCAGATCCGTGCAAGGGATCGGAGCTTGTAGGGAACGTCACAGACATACCCGACGTTTTCGAATCCCGTACTCTCCATGAGGTAAAGCCACTCTTTTTTCGAGGGTTTGGTCTTCCAGTTCACCGTCCTGAACTTCTTTGCGATGTAGTGGGGAAGAAGGCGGTATACGTTGGCTCTGGATACATCTCCGAACACGAGATAGCCGCCCGGTTTCAGAAGGGACCGGATCCTGGTGAAGACCGTGATGAAATTATCATGGATCTTCGGGTTCTTGAAGATGAAGGCATTGGTGTCTTTGGTTATTGTTTCCTCCCAGGGAAAATGATGAATGGCGTTCTTTGCAACGATGACATCGAATGTATTTTCGGGTTTCCAGGTGTTGAAGTCGGCCTTCACAATGCTGACATTGTCCAGTCCGATGGTCTGCACATTTTGTTCGAGGACGTTGAGAACATCCGTACATGAACCGTCACCTTCTGCTTCATCCAGGGCAGTGATGCGGGATGATCCGTGAATGCATGCAAGGTAGAGGGAGAGGAACCCATGGCCGCACCCCACGTCAAGAATGTCCTTGTCCTCAAGCTGGAGGTCACCGAACATGCGCTTCATCTGAAATCGGTAGTTCCTGAAGGGTTTGGGATTTTCTTTCTCGTAGATCCCCTGTAGGGTACTAAGTTGATCGGAATCATTGTTGCCCGGGTTGTTTGACTGGTCCAATGGGATCACCTTGCTGCTTTTCATGCCACTTTCTTGTTCTTCATAATAGTTTTCCTGCTTCTTTTACTAATGCTTCTTCTTGCTTCTCTTTTTCCTGCTTCTTTTACTAATGCTTCTTCTTGCTTCTCTTCTTCCTGCTTCTTTTATTAATGCTTCTTCCTGCTTCTCAGTACCTGCATTTCTTCCTTTTGTGCAAGCCGTTCCCTGACCTTGTCACTGGTTAGCTCCCTGAGGGCATCCTTTGCGATCCACCGTCCGCTCCTGGTTCCCGTGGCCTCGATCTCCTCCGCCACCAGTACGGCTTTCCGGTTCAGCTCAAGGTTTCGTTTCCCAATTCCCCGAAGCGCCCAGTTCACCGCCTTCTTCACGAAATTCCTTTCGTCCCCCGATTCCCTGACGATGGCCTTGAAGAACGGCTCGAATTCCTCATCCTCCGCCTTCTTCCAGTGAACCGCCAGCGTTGCCATGAGAGTGAATCCGGCCCGCTTCACGAACTCCTCCTCCCTCTCGCTCCAGGCAAGCGCCTTGTCGTAGGCCATATCCGTGCGGCTCAGCAGTGTATTGCAGGCCCCATCACACACATCCCAGGAGTCGAAGTCCGTCACCCATTGTTCTGCATGGGCCTCCGTCATCTTCCCCGGTTCCCCGATCAGCGTCGCAAGGATCCGTGCATCACGTATCCCTGAATCCCACAGCTCCAGTGCAAGCTCATGGTCCTTTCCGATCTCCTTTGCAATTCCCCTGAGAGTAGTTACCGAGATCCCAAGGTTGTGTTGCGGTCTGATTCCGTACCGTCCCATTCCCTCAATTGCTTTCGGATCTCTCATGGACTGAAGTTTTTCCATGATCGCATTATATACCATATTCTTCCCCCAAAATCATTCCATGCGAATATCCTATCACGAGAAATCGCTCAATCCCATCTGCACCGGTGCCTTCGGAAGCTCCTCCGATTCCTCCCAGGGCAGTCTGATCTCGCCGTACTTCCCCCCTCCCCCCGGTATGAACCGTACGTCTCCATTCCGAAAGGCCCTGATGGCCCGTACCACGATATCTTCGGCACTCCCCTCCAGCTCTTCCTGGGGCGCATCCACCAGGACATTGATCTCATTCCCGAACCTTGTCACCAGAGAATTCCAAATGGACTGGACCCCCTTGGTGTTCACCCCCCTTCCGATGGCACGGGCGATGATCTCTGCCAACGGGATGAGTGGGAGGTAATCCGGCCTATGCGCCGGGGGTTCGGGATCACGTCGTGTGGCAAGCTGTTCAACCCGGTCGATGACTCCAATTTTCACGGTCTTCCCGCAGACGGCACACTTTCTCCGGTTCCGTTCCGCATCCCTGAATGGAACATGGGTGTAGCATCTGATGCACGAGGTCTCATTGTACTTTCCCTCCTGGGGAGGGAGTCCCACATTCAGAACCGGTTTTCTCCCTTTCCTTCTGGTGATGGCAAGCCTGATCTCATCACAGGTGATCTCCTCCACTTCGAAGCGATTGAACTCCCGCGCCACCCGATGAGGACTAGGACCGTGGGCATCCGAATTTGTGAGAAACGTAAGCCGTCTCAGTTCCTCGATCCTGTCGGCATAGGAGCTCTCTGCGCTGAGGCCGAGCTCCACGAAGGAAAGATAATGCACCATATCCCCATAGGATCCGGATATGGATTCATGGGCGGCATACAGGGATGTCCAGGGAGTGAAGGCATGGCAGGGACCGATAAGGGCATCCACCTTTTCAGCCAGCACGGCGATCTCATCACCGGTCATCCTGAGCTTAGCTCTCCCGTCCGATTTCAGATTTTCTCCTCTCTTTTCCAGATGGGTGATGGCTTCCTCAACAGATCCGAGGGAAGGGAAGATCAGAAGATGGTGGACTCTGAGCATATCTTCCACCTCCACCGTGGGGATGAACCGCACACCATTATGTTCGAAGGTTCCTTCATCCACACGTTTGAGAGCCTTGATCTCATTCAGCCAGCCGGGGTGAAGGCAATCACCGGTCCCCATGCAGTGGATCCCCTTCAACCGAGCCCCTCTTGCAAGATTCTCAGGGGTCATGCTTTTTGCAGTGGCCATGGAATATCTGCTGTGGATGTGCAGGTCAGCGTCGATGTGCATGACGATGCATTCATGTTCCTGGGATTTTAATGTTTTGAGACGACTGTGAATTGAGGCTTGGAAAATGGGTACAATGATCTCTTTACCGGCAGGTGGATCTTATGTGATCCGATGAAACCCTCAGGATGATCATTCACCTGCAGAGAAAATCGAGTGTGAATAACCTTTAAATAGGAACATTCACTTCTCCACACTAGTTTTTCGTGAGGATAGCATGGACGACATCCGATTATTCCTTGATCTGGAAATGAATAACAAACTCAAAAAAGCACTTGCCCACATAAACGCATTCATCCGGGCGGGAAGCGATAGTGAAGCGATCCAGGAACTGGATGATGCCGTATCATATCTTTTTGAAATCCGCAAGGGACTGGAGAGTAGAATTGAGCTGGGAAAGAAATAACTCTCGAAAACCCCAGGGAACATTCCAATCTCCAGTTGGCAGCCTATTATTTTTCACGAGTCAAATAGACCTTACTCAATGAATTCAGCCATCTGCGAAGCTGTCCCGTGACCTTTTCCATGGAAGAAATTGAGACGAATTCATCTGCCGAGTGATGCTGCCCGCCCGATGGTCCGTAGACGATGGTTGGGAGCACATTCCCGAAGATGTTGTAATCACCCACCGATGCTCCGTATATAATAGGGGGAAAGGGGGGGGAGGGGGAAGAGGAACCTGATGAGGTTGGGGAGGGGGCAGGGGAAGCGGAGGAAGAAGAAGAAGAAGAAGACGGGAATTGGGATTGGGATGGCGTTAGGGAAGCAGAGCGAGGGTCCGGGGAGACCACGGATCTGAGAAACTGGTCAACGAAGGGTTCATCCCGGGAACAGGCATAGGGCTTCAGAAATGGCACCTCTCTATCCACAAGCGCAATATCCACACGGGCCTCGATGTCCAGATGTCCCACAAGCTCCCTGAACTCGTCGATCACCCCCTCCGGTGAGAGATCATGGGTGTAATGGCGGTCAACCACGAGCTCACATCGGTCTGGAACTGACAGGGTCTGAGTTCCCCCTTTGATGCCAAGAATGCAATAGGATCCAGATCCGAGGTCCGGATGTGAGTCGAGCTTCAGTTCTCCTAGCTTTTGTGCCACCTGAGCAGCACCATCAATCGCATTGATCCCAAGATGAGGTCGGGCGCCATGAGCGGCCTTTCCGAGAATGGTAAGCACCAGAGCATAGCGCCCCCTGGCACCCAGCATCACCCGCTCTCCCGTGGGTTCCGCCACCAGCACTCCGGATATCCGATCTAGATACCTACTCAGGGGCCCCGCTTCCGGATCCATCAGGGCAAAGGATCCCATGGAGTCGGATTCTTCATCAGCCGATGAGCTGAAGATAAGGTTCACCCTGTTCCTGAATTCATTGAAGAGAGAAATGATACCTGCAAGACCGGCCTTCATGTCATTGGTTCCAAGGCCAGAGATCCTATCGCCATCCCGGACCGGATCGAAGGGATCCGTACTCCAGCCATGGGCAGGGGCAACCGTATCATGGTGCCCATTCAGGAGGATGAAGGGTTCACCGGGATGCGGCTCTGAAATCGCTATCACATTCCTCCCCCTCGGCCTTCCCCTGATCGGGAATTCCTGGATATCTCCTCCAACCAGTTCAGCGATCACATCCGCAATTTCCGATTTCTCCCGTGATACGGAGGGTGTTCGTACCAGATTCTCAAGTATGGTAACAGGGTCCATTATTTCTCCCGAGCCTTCTTTCCCAGGATCTGTAACGCAACTGCCATGATGATCATGAAGACCCCCGCCCCCATCATGAGCCAGTCAAGGTTTTCAAGCTCCTCTGAGGGGTCGGTCTCGTTCTTGTCGATAATGGTAGGTCCGGCGATGTCCTTGATTATGATCCGTCTCCCCTCACTTCCCTGGAGAAATCCATTGTCATAGACCCTACATGTGAGATTGTAGCTTCCCTTCAGTGAAGCCGAATAGGGGAGAATGACCGTGACATCCTCTCCGGGTGCGATCTCAGGGATGTATCTGAAGGCATAGTCCTCACCATTCACCAGCAGGATGACCGTGATCATCTCAGCAGGACCGGTACCGGAATTGGATACCGTCAGGGTTACATTCACCATATGGAACAGGAACGGGGTTTCATTGGAAACCGACATATCCGTGATGGTGACAAAGGGAAGGTCAGTGGAAAGGATACTGAAGCTGCTTCCCCACATCTGATTATTTGACTCGTTTCCCTCACTCACATCATGCTCCGCATCCACCACCACCCTGAATATGTGGGTGCCGGGCAGTGCATGACCCGTTGTCGTCCAGTTGAACGCAAGTGTAAAGAATTCGTTCACTCCGAGATTGGCAACAATTTCCTTGTAGATCGTTGTATTCTTCCCGTTGGTGAGATCATGATCGTAGACATAGAGTGAAAAGGAGCCGGATTCGTTCTCACCCCGGTTCTGGATCCTGGTTGTCACATTGATCATTTCCCCGGGATAAAATTCCTCTAGGAGCAGATATGGAGCCGTAGTGATGACCAGATCCGGGAAGATCGCATAATGGATCGTGAGTCTCACCGTGGTCCAGACCGTTTCGTTCCCATCCCCGGCAGTAAGGACGATCGGGTAGTATCCAGCAGTGGAGAAGGTCCAGTTTCCCCATGGGCCGGTGAGATCATCGATTGGTGATTTCCCATCCACATCCCAGTACAGGTCGAGTTCATCCCCGTCGGGATCATATGACAGGTTCCCGTTGAAGAAGACCCGGACCTCATCACCGGGGTCGATCCATACCTCGAGATCCGTGGACCATGTGGTGCCGTTATCCTTCCCGATGAGAGCGATGGGCACCGGAAGATCGTTTCGTTCATGAATGGTCACATTGATGAAGTTCCAGTAGCTCATGTTGTTCCTGCAGATCCCAGCCCAAACCCTGTACATTTCCGGTTCCTGGGTATGGAGGCGGATTCCCTCTATGGTCCCGTTCTGACGATCGATGACCTGGGGGCTGGGTGAATCTGGCTTCCTGACCAGCTCCCCCATTGTACCGTTCCACTCTTTGCTCCAGCTCCCATTTTCGAAAACCTCCACAGAAGCGATCACTTCATAGCTGTCCATTGGCATGGGATCGGCCGGTGCGGCGAAGACCCGTATCCAGTCGGAGGCCGTATGGTTTCCGGTCTCGGAACACTCCCCCCCCGCTTCCCCCTCTCCTGCTACGTCGCTTTCGGTAACGGTAATAAATCCAATTGTAAAAATGAGGGCAACAAGGAGAATACCAAAGACCGCAAAGCTCATCATACACTGCCTGGCAAAGTGAAAGGTTCTCATCGAATCGTTGAAAAAATTGACAGGTACGTTAAATAGTTTTTTGTGCAGTTGACTACACATATTTTTCATTTATCCCCCATTGAATAATTCATCCGATCTCACATCAAACCCTCATCAAACCACATGTTCACATGAGCTCATTGAGAATGGCAAAGGCATCCGCCCGTTTATCCCTGAGAACGGTTCGGCCCGCCCTGGCAATAGGGAGCTCCCTGAGGTCCAGTGTGGTCCGGACAACCTGATCCGTGAAATAGTCCCCCTTAGCGATCTGAAACCCTTTGGGAGAGTGCACACTTGCGCCGCCCCAGAAGGTGAGCCTTTCGTCGGTACCCGTGAGATTGTCATACAGAAAGAAGATGGTGTTCTCGATGGCACGAGCCGGAAAGACGGATTCGAAGAAGTAGCGGGAGGTGGTGGGTGCGGCGGAGATACACACGATGATATCAGCCCCTTTAAGGGTTAAGATGGATGTGAGTTCCGGGAAGAACACGTCGTAGCAGATGAGCAGCCCGATCTTTCCCAGTGGGGTGTCGAAGACCGGGAGTTCGGTACCGCCCTTGAAGTACCGTTTCTCGTCGAAGGGAAGGAAGTTGGGGAAGAACCATTTGCAGTAGTTTCCGATGTAGCCCTCAGGTCCGACGAAGAAGGCGGCGTTGTAGAGGACATTCCGCTCATCCAGAAACGGCGCACCGAAGATGATGTGTTTCTGATGTGCGGCGGCGATCTCCTCGATCCGCCTCAGTTCTGCCCCTCCCTCTCTGATGGCCAGCCTGGGGAGTTCGTCTTTGAGCTGGTAGCCGGTGAGAAAGAGTTCGGGGAAGACGATGAGGTCGGACTCCTCCTCCATAGCGGCCTGTTCGATCCGTCTGAGGTTAGCAGGGATGTCCCCCAGTTTCGGGGTTGCCTGGACAAGGGAGACTGTGATCTCTTTCTTGGGGTTCATGGAAGGGTGAGGATGGTCTTTGGTAATATTTTTTCCGAATGCCTGTTCGCAAGTCATTGCATGTCATCTCAATTTCCTGCGGACCTCAATACCTGCTGCTATTCCGATTATTCCAATCAGTGTTATTGTAGGTGTAAAGGCTGGAATAAATCCCGTTTCGTCTTTTTTCTTCACGTGTATCGTCATCGTTTCCGGCTCAGAATAATCGAATCCATCATAGCTTCTCACACTGACGCTGATCTCGCCTTCCCTGAACTCCCCGGTATCAATCTCATAAATCCACGAATCTGTTCCTTCGGCAATCTGCAATGGCCCATCGTCGATTGAGATAACGACCATCTCTATGCTTCCGTCAATATCCTCCGCATTACCCTGGATGTTCCGGCCGATTGCGTTTGATTTTAATATAACATACGAATTACAAGTGCTGATACCCATGGCTAACGAGATCGTGGAAGGCACCAAGCCAACGCGAATGGAGCTCCTGAACATCAAGAAGAAGAAGGCTCTCGCGACAAAGGGACACAAACTTCTCACCGAGAAACGGGATGCTCTGGTTACTGAATTCCTCAGCATCATCAAGACCCGGGAGCAGCACAGGCAGGAACTCAACACCCTTTTAACAGGCGGGTTCGACTCACTGATCCGTGCTGAAATGGAGTCCGGATATGACGAAATTCAGAGTATTGCAGCCTCGGCTCCCGGTGCCCCCGAGGTTCCGGTGACCGGGGTGAACATCATGGGAGTTACCGTTCCGAGGATCGAGAGCAGCGGCCTTCCGGACAGGATGCCTCCCTTCTACAGCCTCCACACCACCTCTTCCCGACTCGATTCCACAGTTGATAATTTCAGGAAAATCCTCAAGAAGATCCTCATCGTGGCCGAGATCGAGGGAACCATCGAGCGTCTCGCACTGGAGATCGAGAAGACCAGGAGACGGGTGAACGCACTGGAATACATTTTCGTACCCAGGCTCGAGAACACTGTGAAATACATCGAGATGCAGCTTCAGGAGAGGGAAAGGGAGGATTTCTTCAGGCGAAAAAGGATGAAAGCCGTAATGGAGTGAGATCCACGGAAGAGAGAGACCATATCTACAGGAAGACCTTTGTCGGGATCCTGTACAACTTTGGTGGAAAGAACATCGGATTTGTCCTGAGCTTTATCTTTACTATTCTTATTGCCCGTCACCTCGGCCCCGAGGATTACGGGAGCTACAGCTTCTACCGGAATACCGCAGCATTCCTGGCACTCTTCACTGTCCTTGGGCTCGATCAGACCATGAATCACTTCGTGCCCAGGATACGTCAGTCCGGTAACCAAGGCCAGTTACCTTCCCTCATGAGAAAGGGGATCGTGCTTTCTCTCATTGGGATAGGATGCGTATCTCTCTTTGTGATCCTCGTCTTCTTCATTATCCCAGTCCGGACCGGTCTCGGATTCGAATTTTCCCCGGAGATCCTTCTGCTTTTCCTAGCTCTCCTCATCGCCATCACCTTCTCCGCTATCATGAAAGGTGTGATCTCGGGGATGTTCCACCAGAAGTTCCTGAATATCGTGGAGACGGGTTCTATCGTTTCAAAGCTTCTTCTTACCCTGATCTTCTTCAGCATCGGTCTCCATGTGGAGGGTGTTCTCCTTGCGGTCGTACTGGCTTACACATTTCCATCCCTGCTCTATTATCGTCATTCGGTGAAGGAGTTTACAACCAATGCGACTAATGGAGCTGTTGGGGCAAATGGGATAAACGGTACAAATGGTACGGATGATCACAGTAGGGTGGGGGGAACGGGGACAGGGGTGAGGGAGAAAGTAGGGGTAGGGGAAAATGAGGGAACTGTTGGAGTAAAGGAACCAAAGGAAACAGGAGGGATGAGCGGGGAAAAAGAGGGGAGAGAAGAGGAAGGGGAGGCGAAGAAAGTAGGGGGGGTTGTGGGAACCCACGTGAAGGTCGGAGTGGGAGGAGACGAGACACAACAACCTCTCCTCCCTGCGAACTCGACCTGGCTGGAGATGCGGAAATACGCAATGATCATGATCATCTTCACTGCAAGCTACATCATGCTGGACAATCAGGTGGATATCATCATGCTCAAGTTCCTGTCCGGGGATGCCGAGGCAGGCTATTACAACATCGCTTTCCGGTTCGCTTTCATCAATGCCATGGTGTTCATCGGGGCCATTGACGGGGTACTCGTTCCAACATTCACGTCCCTGAAAAGGGAGGATAGCCATCATCAGCGAGATGCCCTCCATGGGGCCCTCAAATATACTCTCTTCTTCCTGATACCCGCAGCTATTGCAGGGGTCATGTTCACCGACCAGCTCATCGATGTGTTCTTTGGTGAGGATTACGCAGATTCGGTGGATATGCTCAGATTCTTTTATCCCTCTCTCGTTCTGTCCATGGCTCTTGCCTGGCCCATACGCTACCTCATGATATCCATTGGCTGGGAGAAAAGGATACTGGTGATCTATGTTGGATATGCTCTCCTCAATGTCGTTGGGAATCTGGTCCTTATCCCGATGTGGGGCGGGTTGGGTGCTACTGTGGCAACCGGGGTTACATCTCTGCTGATCACTCTTCATTTGCTCATTGAGGTGCGCAGGATCGGTCTTCTCGATTTCCCTGCACTGTTTGCGTTGAAAAGCCTTTTAGCTGCCGGGATTGCCATTATTCCATTCTTCTTCACTCTTCCCTGGATCACCAACATCGGAGCTCTTGCTATTGCCTACGTTTCATTCTGCGCTCTCTATCTTTTCCTGCATGTTTTGCTGAAGGGGATCTCCAGGGACGAATTGAAAAAATTGTGGGGAATTGTCAGGGAACATGGAAAACATGGAGGACATTGAAAACAATGAGAGCTTGGAAATCATCGAAATCATGTGAAATATAGAAACATTGAAAGCATGGGGATAACGATTAAATATTATCCCCGGAATTCAGAATTAGATAGAGGCAAAACATGATACTTACCATGAAACAGTATAATCAGATCATGGATGTGATTGATTATCGCACCCCTGAAGAACTCATCAAAGAATTCAATCTCACAAAACAGATCGCATATTCACTCTACACTCAGAACATCATCAAATATGTAAAGCGGAACCATCACCGGATCAAGAGTATGTCTCCACAGCTCTACCGGAGCTGGAAACGAGGCAAAACCATACTTCATATCTCAAACGAGAAACGATTCCCTGCGGCGCTCATTGCCAACTTCATTCTTTCCGAACACGGCATGAAGAAGCGGGAGATCCAGCAGATCCTTCTCAACCCGGAAATCAGTTCATCACGAAGGCTTCAAAAGGAGCTCATGGAGGTTCTGGAAAAGGACCGGGTCTACTCACCGACGCTCAATGATAAACGAGCAATAGAGGGGAGGCGTGGGGAGGTGCGGCTTGAGGATTACCTGGACAACCTCGAGATCGAATACTATGCAGAAACCGATCTCCGGTACAACGATGATTTCCCGAAAACACCAGATATCCTTTTCAAAAAGCCCGAGAGGAATATCAAGGGGCATATCGTGAACTGGATCGAGTCGAAGTCGAATTTCGGATCACCCCCCGAGTTCAGAATCAATTACCGGAAGCAACTCTCCTCCTACACCGAACTTTTCGGCCCGGGGATCGTAGTCTACTGGTATGGCTATGTGGAAGGTATCAGCAAGGACAGCTCAGTGGTTGTCGTTGAGAGGTCATTTTTCGAGGATTGAAGGAAATTATTATTCAACCACTTTTTTTTCTTGTCTGCTGGGGGGGCGGGCCGAAATATCCCTGATCCTTTTTTCAACCGCACTTCTGAGAATGCCCCCATCGTCCCGTCCTGAAAAGTGATCGATCCGTGCCGCCATGGCTATCTTTGCCGCAAATGTCCGGGCTATCCTTCCCCTGAGGCCTTTGCTGGCACCACGAATCCACGGATGCTGGTAGATTATTCCGTGTTTAGGCATTCCTCTGCCGGTCTTCCGGAACCTGAAGAATGCATTCTCCGCCCCCAGAATCTGGATGGTGCTGGCTGGCAATCGGGCAAGACGGTCCTGTCCCCCTGCCAATGCTATGAGTCGGGCTCCCAGCAGCTCACCGGTCAATGTGGAAAGGGAAGGACTCTTCTCCCGCATGATCACCTCGATGCTCCGGGTGAGGTCATCACGATAGTTATCGAGGTCAAGTATACGCTGTTTGAACTGTTGGAAAACAATTGGTGATCTTTCATGATCCCGATCATTATCCCCATCATTATCTTTCCACTCCTCCTCTCTCTTCTCATTACCCCCCTCCTGCTCCTTTTCTTTATTTTTCCCCTCCTGCCCTTCCCCCTTTTCCTTCTCCTTCCCCTCCTTCAGCTCCCCCCTTTCCTGCTCCCCCTCTTCTTCTTCTTCTTCTTCTTGCAACTCTTCTCGTTTCCCATACACCTTCCCCCATTCCACTTCTCTTTCATTCAGTAGATTGATGGTCCTGTTGAGATCGTCCAGAGCGGCGATGAGTTCGTGAATCTCGCGGGCAGCATATGTTCGTCTGAGCTTTCTGGATGCAGCTATTATCAGGGCATCCTGCAGAAGTTGAGGTAGGATGGAGTAATCCTCTTCCCTGATCGTTGGACTGCTATAAAAGCTGTGATCATCATTGGTTCGATCTAAAAGTGTGGTATTTCCAAGGGCAAGGAGTCGTCTATCCTCCACTATGATTCTTCCTTCCCTCTCTGCTGCCAGTTCCCGCTCCTCTTCCAGTACTTCGCCTTTCATTAACCGTTCATATCTGACTGCGATCTCATTGGGGTCAGCAGGGAACAGCCGATGATCCACCACTTTCCTCTCTTCGATAAGGAAACTTCCGAACCACGTTGTCTTCAGGAACATGGAATCACCGCAGGATTTGAGTTGAGCATGCGAATCGGAGAAATCCCTGGTCATATATTAATGTACGCTCCCCCCTCCTCCCCCCACCTGAAAGGGGAAAAAATCGTCACTCACTCAACAGGAATAAACAATACACCACAAAGGAAAACATCACTGGATGCCTACAACCACATACTCTCGCAATACATACATTTTACGCTTCCGATTCTTTCTTGAGCTGATCGATGTCCATGCCGATGAGCTCGGAAAGTTTGTTGTGGAGGTTGATCAGGCGTCTGGCGATGCGGTACTCCTCGTTGTCCACTAAGGCCTTGATCTGACCCTCGACATCGATACGCTCGGTATTGTCGATGAGATTGTCCGCGTGGGCAACGATCTTCTCCTCGACGCTCTGGGGAATGTAGCTTCCCTCGGGAAGTCCCAGTTCCTCGGCATCCTCTTCAGTGATACCAGCTCCGATGTGATTCCTGATGATCTTTACGATCTCCTCGGGAAGTTCCAGCTCCTCGGCGATCTGACTTCCCACAACAGCGTGGTCGATCTCCTGAGTCTTTGTCCGTCCGATATCATGAAGAAGCGCACCTGCTTCCACCTGTTCCATATTTGTTCCCATGATAAGTTCACCTATCAGCATTGCCAGTTCAGCAACAGCCTCGACGTGGTCGATGAGCTCCTGGGTTGCTCCGGCGTCTTTCAGAAATTGAATGCATTCATCATGTGTGGGAATAGTGTCCATTGGTGGCCTCCGATAGCTGTGAACTGGAAAACTGCTTTTATATTTAGTATATTAATTTGTTCACCAATGCCAATGAATACCTCTGGGTGGGTGTGGGGGGTGTGCGGGTAGTGAATGGGGAGGAGGGGGGAACGGAGAATAGGAACGTGGAAGGTCATCGTATAAATTCGATGGTAACTTCCTTGATATCCCACAGAAATTCAAGACGATCCATAATTTCACTTTTTATATTTTCAGCAAACTGATGATCCGGGGCAAGATCGACTTTGACGGTGATCACTCCATCCCTGACCTGGATGTCCTTGACGAGGTTGGTCTTGATGATGTCCAGTCCAACCATGGGATTGAATACATGCTTCAGTCGCGTTTCAATCAATTCCACAGTGGTTGCCACCGGATCCTTTATCAGGCCATGTTTCTCTTCATAATTCTGGATTGCCTCGGATAGTGCATCCACGGCCAGCACGGAACAGTGAACCTTTATGTTGGGCAGGCCCCCAAGTGCTTCCGATGCATCCTTCCAGGTGATCTTCTTTGCCTCGTCAAGTGTCTTTCCCTTTGCAAGCTCTGTAATAATGGAACCCGTGGCAATGTTCGATGCACAGCCATAGGATTCGAACTTGATATCCGTGATGACCGAGGATTCCTCGTCCACCTCAATATAGAGTGCCACCATATCGCCGCATGCCGGACTTCCGATGACTGACTTCCCGTCCGGGTCTTCCATCTTT
Organism: uncultured Thermoplasmata archaeon; assembly: GCA_964613025.1. GTDB lineage: Archaea > Thermoplasmatota > DAOVMN01 > DAOVMN01 > DAOVMN01 > CAZTGJ01. Next base: position 23,653 of record CAZTGJ010000002.1, read on the forward strand.
CCCACATTGTGGGGGTCCTGGAAATGCTCCAATACTTCTTTACTATATGGAAATTTCATGATTATCTCTCCTTCGATCTTATCTCACTTTCAATCTTATTTCTCCTTCATTCTTATCTCGCTATCATTCTATCAATCATGCGCCAGGGGGCTTATTTCCCTGAGCCGTTTCACAACCTCTGATGCTGCCTGGATGACCTCGTTGACCTCATCCATGGTATTGAATCTCCCGAAGCTGAACCTCACTGAGCCGTGAGCCCGTTCATGGTCACCTCCGATGGCATGGATCACGTGGCTTGCCTCCAGGGATTTACTGAAACATGCCGATCCCGTGCTCACTGCAAATCCCCGCATGTCCATCTGGAGTGTGATCGATTCACCTTCAACATAATGGAATGTGATATTTGCATTCTGAGGGAGACGCTTGACACGATGGCCGTTCAGGGTCGTCTTGGGAACGGTTTCAAGCAGAGTGTCCAAAAGATGATCCCGCATTGATGTTATCTTCTGATTCTCCTCCGGGGTTATCAGTTCAACCGCTTTCGCAAAACCAACCGATCCCGGGATATTCTCGATCCCGGCCCGCATGTTGAACTCCTGAAATCCTCCATCCATCCATTTGGCAATAGGGGTACCTCTTCGAATATAGAGACCTCCCACACCTTGGGGACCGTGGATGGTATTGGCCCTGAGGGTGATAAGATCCACTGGTACTTTACTTACATCGATAGGAACCCTGGCAAAGGAGTGGGTGGCATCCATATGGAACAGAGTATCCTTCTGCTTACATATCTCAGCGATCCGTTCGATCTCCTGGAGGGTCCCGATCTCCTGATTTGCATGCTGAATGGAAACAAGGATCGTATCCTCTCTGATGGCTGCCTCCAAAGCATCCGGATCGATCAAACCTGATTCATCGACATCAAGGTATGTTACTGTGAATCCCTGCTTCTCAAGCGCTCGAGCACTGTAGAGCACCGGGAAATCCTCAACCCCGGAGGTGATAATGTGCTTTCCCTTTTTCCCGCCAAGGGCAAGTGCGACTCCCTTCAATACCATGTTACTGGATTCCGTTGATCCGGATGTGAAAATGAATTCATCAGGTGACGCTCCCAATGTTTTGGCTAGAACTTCGCGGCCACTTTCGAGGGCTTCCCTGGACTCAAGTCCAAGAGAGTACCCGAATTCCGAGGTTGCCACCCCATACATTTCCAGAAGGTATGGGTTCATGGCCTCAAGCACCCGCTCATCAATTCTGGTTGTTGCCGCATTGTCAAAATATCGTACTTTCCCGAACATACAATCACCAATCGTCAATTGTGTTTTTCTCCATTGAGATGCCACTTCATCTTTTTCTCCATTCAAAGGACACATTGATCAGATGAACAATGTGACGGATGACTCTTTTGCCTCCTTGATGTACGCACCCACCCCTCCACAGTCGTCGATCAAATCCTGTCGAAGATCCTCAGCCTTTATCCCCATCACATCCATGGTCATGTCACATGCGATGATATGTCCACCGAGTTCCTTGAAGTCGCGAAGGAGTCTCTCAAGCGGGACCACTTTTGCTTCCTTCATCTTCTTCCTGATCATCCACCTTCCCAATCCGAACATGTTCATCTTCGAGAGAGGACCCTTTGTTAGTCCCCCCTTCTTCAATCGTTCTAATCCCCAGAAGGTAAAGAAAAGCGATGCATCCATCCCCATTGCCAGAGCGCCATTCCCGAGGATCAGGGCGCTGTACAGCTTATCCATGTCCCCACTGTGAACGATTATTGTCATTTTATCAGTCAGTGCTCATACCCCCTATTATCTCCTTATCCTGATGGTCCACTCCCCCCCTTCCCCCCCCTCCTCGATGGAGAGGAGTTCGAGTCCCAGCGCTTCCACTGCCATGGGTATTTCGTTTTTGGATGAAGAATGGGTTCCAACTATTGTTATGACGTCCCCTGGTGCTGCCCTCATGATCGCTTTCCTGGTCTGGACAAGGGGAACCGGGCAGGTCTCACAACATACGTCGACAACTATTTCGCTCATTGTATCTTACCTCACGTTGGTAAATTTTAATGTGATTTTATTCGAGTTGATTCGATTTATTTGATTTGAATTGATACAACTTGATTTGATATGATCGCTCAAGAGTTGAATAGGAATGATTCGAGAATCTTTCCATTGCGGTACTTTCGGATAATTCCCATCGGATTCGCTATCAGAATCATCTTAAAAATAGGTTGTCCCGTTGTTTTTCGCTGTTCGGTATGTCCTTAAAATAGTGGTAATTTTCAAAAATCAGACAATCATTTTATGTCCCAGCATTGATCTTTCATGATATCAGAGATATGGTTATGATCTGAGACAAAACATATAATCAATAACACACAATACTCGATCCATGGAGCAGTTTGTGTATTCCCAGTATAAATTGGGAATTGAGTGCTGGAACGATAGGTGAATTATGATGCCCGATATTCTCTTCCCACTCTTTGCCCTCATTTTCCTGGCGTATGTCCTATCACTTTCTATTTACGGTCTCATAAAATATAATCCAAACAGGTATGCAAGTCTCACATCGAGAAACAGTTCCATCACCCCAGAAGGATTGCTGTTACATCAAAACATCTACCAACGTCCTAAGGAGGGATATGGTGAAAAATTGATCCCATGGGGTTCGATCATTGGTATTATTTATTCACAATGGACCCGGAATCGCATCCACGGTACCTATCGCATCCTCACCCGCTCAGAAGATACACCATATCTTTATTGTATTAGTGATGTATACGTAATTCGCATCATTGGAGAATTAATGAGCTTCATGAAAAACTCCCGTGGGAAGGAATTGATCGAAAGTGAATGGCGATTCCCGATAAATAAAATAACCTTACAAATTCTTGTAGCTGCTGAATCGGATATTGACGACCTCCACATCATATTGAAAAATATCTATGACAAAGGGAAATATAATAATCCGGGTATCGTCCTCTGTTCGTTAGTATTGATCTATTCTTTGATCGAAATTCTTCTCTCTTTCACCATTGATACCGGGGTTATATTTTGGAGGCTGATCCTGAGCTTTTTATTTTTCTGGTGGGGATATTTTTGGTATGAATTTCATGTGGATGATGCTGTGGAAAAGTATAGATTACTCATTAAATCTCGAAAGGAGCGATCGATGAATGAGTAGAGTGAAACCTCACTCCTCCCCCGTCAATCGTAGCAACTTCACTACCATTTCCAATCAAGCTCACCGTTTTATTCACCACAACATTCTCCTCATAGGTTCCTTCCCACACCTTAATGATATCTCCTTCTGTAGCATTATCGATAGCATTCTGGATAGAGCTATAGTCTCCATTCCCATCTTTTGCTACAATGATAGTATCTGCAATGGCGTCACTTGAAATCATGATAAGAAATAACAAGGTCCCAACCATAAGTAGGAATCCAACCAGAATTATTATCCTTGAGCACATAATGTCCACCTCTTCATGTTAGGTGTTGTACCATGGCACAGGCTCGGCAATATATAAAAGTTATCATGTAGAATCTTGTAATTGTTTGATATATGCTTCATTGGGCAGGTGGTGTCATCGACAAAAAGGAAAAAGAAGGAGGGTTCTCTCCTGAATAATTGAGAGAGGATCACTTGTCATGTAACAGCTAAAATGACCTATTTTTGTAACTCTAAAACTCCATAGA
>CAZTGJ010000003.1:0-26938 GCA_964613025.1 uncultured Thermoplasmata archaeon
TTGGTAACTGGGGATAATGAATATTAACATTTATCAGGGGTGCGAAACATGAATTGTAAGGTGAAATGGAGCTGGAAAAATGTAGAGCGGATAATAATAATAATAATAATCTATAAAAAAATGACGGAGTGGGGAGGGCAGGGAGTGGGGAAAATCAGGCTCCTTTAATCTTCCGCAGGATGCGAAGGTTCAGTTCCTCGAGGTTCTTCTTGATCTCCGGATAGTTACGCTTCATGAAAACATCTTCCATCTGCTTGATATCATTCTCGAAGTCGTGGTAAAAATCGCTTTCCTCGATCTTACGAAATATCTCGTCTCTCAATACGATGAGGGATTCCTTTTCCTTGAGAGAATTATCAACTTCACGTTCCGCCTGCTCGATATGCTCATCGAAATCGTCACGTTCCTGGGCTTCCGTGGCCCGCTGGATACATTCCTCAACCTTGGTGGGATCAAGGGATTCCTCCTCAAGAGCATCCCGGATCCTGGTGATCTCCGCATCACGATATTCCTTCTGGGCAACACCCTCAATAAGTACCTTCTTAGCCTGTTTGGCATAATACATTGAGGAGGCAAAATCACCCTTGGAAAAGGCTTCCTGGGCCTCCCGGAAATCACGCTCAGCCGATTCGTTGGTGTCTGCCACCTTTCTCATATCCTCGAGACTTCTGAGGTGTTCCTTTGCAGTCTCCATCTGGCTCAGCCGATTCTTTGCTTTCCTCTTGATCTGATCGGCAGTGCGTATGGAATTCTTGAAATCTCCCTTCCGCTGGAGAGCCGTGCTTTCCTTCATGTCCTCCTCAAGATCATCGACCTGGACCCCTTCGTCCCTGAGCCTCTGGAGAGCCTTTTCCACATTCTCAATAGCAGAAACGGTATTCTCCTCGATGTGCTCCTCCTCTTGGGACACCTCGGACTGAAGTTCTCTCGTCTTGAGCCAGCGCATATAGAGCTGTCCAACCGGGAGGGTCAGGAAAGAGTAAATGAGCACCCACTGGGGAAGAATGAGAAACCGGTCCTCGAGATCCCAGTAGGGTTCCCATGGGATGGTTGCATAGGTATACGATAGGTCACCAATGAAGTTGTGAAGCCACATGAAGATTGGAATTGCCACCAGCATGGTGAACATCATGGGTTTCATCTGATTGGAGGAGAGCTGCGCATTCATCCGCATAACTTCGGGCTGCAGCTCCATGAGCTTCTTCACCCGCTTTTCATTACGGGCGATCTGCGCTTCCCTCAACTCCTTGTTGAAAGCAAACATCATCTTCTGGATCTTTGCCATCTCCATCCAGTCGATAAAGAAATGACGGATAGTGGTCGAAAGGATGATCATCACCATTCCTGCAAGGAATACGGTGAAGATCGGATACTGGCTATCGAAGCCGATGAGTGGTTCAAGCACTCCGCCCATGCTGTCTCCCATCCAGACCCGAAGCTCCGGGGTGAAGATCATGAGCATGAATATCAGGAGAAAGAACATCATGAATACCTGACTCGTGTCAGCCGGCGGTTGCGGGCTCTGACGCTCCTCAGGCATTCCGATTATTCCTCCCCGAAGAATCCTCTCAGTACCGGATGCATCTCGACCATTTGTTCTTTACCGATCTGCTCGTAAAGACGTATCATGATTCCCACGGTGAGCAATACACCTGTTCCGCTGGTTTGACCAACCGTACCGATCATATTTGCAACGGCAGCCAGCAATCCCACGAAGGCGGAGCTCAGGATCGTCACCTGGGGGATATATTTCTTGAGCACGGTCGTTAAGGATTTCGGACTTCGTCTGAATCCGGGGATCTGCATCCCACTGGAATGTATCTGTTTGGCCACTGCCTCCGCACCCATATTGGTGGTTTCGATCCAGAACTTACCGAAAGCAATGGATCCGACAACCATGACCACGAGATAGACAATGACTCGCAGCATGACCTGCCAGTAAGCATGATCATACATGTAAACCTCATACTTTTGAGGATCGATGAGAGGCAACAGCCACTCGTGAACCCCCCTGAGAGATGTAAGATACCAGGCTCCCCCTGCGGAGGGTCTAGTCTCTCCCGGTTCGAACTTCCCGATCCACCAGGCCTTTCCAATGAATGGGATCTTCTGAAGGGTAGGGTGAGTATAAAAGAGCAGGGAGAACATGTTGACGTTGGCGAGTAAAGCCGCCATGAGAATTACCGGAATGTTTGAAGCATAAATAAGTCTGATCGGATACCTGCCTCTTGCACCCCTTGCCTTCTCAGATGATATCGGAAGCTCGATCCGTGCGGACTCCGCATATGCCACAATGAAGAATATCACGATGGTACCCATGAGCGCAATGATGGGATTTGGCTGCCCCAGGAACATTCGTTCGAAACCACCACCTATGATCTCCGAGGAACTCATATGTGTCCATAAATAATGCGTTTTAAACAGGGTCCCGGTTGGCGGATTGCTCACTGAAATGCTACTCCCGGTGGATGTGTCTGCCGGTTCCCAGTTGAAGGTTCCGGTGAAAATGGCCTGGGAAACCCCTGCTGCAATGAACATCGAGATACCGGAACCGATACCCCATTTGGAGATCGCCTCATCCATGAGGAAGACCATATAGGAACCGAAGAAGAGCTGGACGATGATGACCATCCGCGCCCAGAATAAACCTGAACCAAGTGTTAAACCTCCGATATTGAGACTAAGATTCTTTTCAATGAGAAGAGGATCGGGTTCGAGATAACCGAACACCTGAGGAACAGCCTCCACGAGGATCATGATGATCACCATGACCTTTTGTGTCCCCTGATAGATGGCCTTGTCCTGGGCATCCTGCAGATCGAGTTTGATGATCTTCGCCCCGGTGAAGAGCTGCATGATGATGGATCCCGTGACGATAGGACCGATACCAAGATGCATGATGGAACCGCTTGAACCAGCTAGGATGGCCCTGAATTCCGAGAATGTATCGATACTTTCCTCACTGAGACCATAGATGAGAACATTTGTCATGGCAAAATACAAGATAAGAATGCCAAGGGTCCACATCATCTTGGTCCTGAAATGCACGTGACCATCTGGTTTCTTGATGGCCGGCATCTTGTCGATGATGGGCTTTAGTTTGTACAGATAGCTTTTTTTTTCCTCAGCCATTCGTTACACCTCTATGAAATGCAGCTCTGTAGCTTCCGATTACTCGTTCTGGATTCCGCCGCCGGCTTCCTCGATCTTTCCTTTAGCAGAATCCGAGGCTGATTCGACCAGAACCTGATAGGCACGGGATGGGGTCCCGGTAGCCAGGAGTTTGTTCACACCCATGCTCTTCAGGTTCACCTGGAAGGTCCCTTTCTGCTTCAGGATATGACCCTGTTCCATCAGTGATTCGAAGTGTTCCTCGATGTCCTGAATGTTCATGACGATGGGCTGGGATACCATCTTTTGTGGTCTCTTGAACCCGTGACGGCCAAAATGGCCGGGCATGAATTTCAAATATGTGATATATTTATGTTTGTGAAGACCAGCATTACCACGGCCTCCCCGCTTTCCCTTTCCCCTGCCGGCTTTCTTTCCCCGTCCATGGGTCCTGTTGCCCAGCAGTTTGGATGTGCGTCCCATTAAATCATCCTCCTGATGAGATCGTTTATCGCTTCCTCCCGGTTCCCCAGTGCGCCACCCGTAGTGAAGTGACGTTTGATGGATCGATGTCCCTTTATTGGAGGATGAAGCCGAAAGAGGGTTTTGACGTCGGGAAGGTCCCTGAAATCAGCATCACCGCTGATCACGGCTTCAGCAAATTTCCCGATCGAATCATATTCGGTATTCTCCTTGACGATCTCGTCGGTGATAGGTACATCCCCAACGAGCTTTCCCCGTTTGGCAATGAGCTCGGCAAGGGTCTCTGCGGATATAGTGCCAAAGGTGATGTAGTCCTTCACCTTCTGCAGCATACCCAGATACGAGGGATTCTCTTTGATGAGAGAACAGTGATTTGCCCTTGTGAGATGGAGCATGACCATAGTCGCTTCCACATCCCGGTTGACATTGACATGTCCCCTGATCCTGATAGCAGCTATCATTCCTCGATACCTCCTGAAAGGATGCTAAACTTTTCCTGTTGGCTTCGGTTGACACGCATTCGTGACAGGTTGATGAGAGCCTCATATACCGCGGAGGCATAGTTCCAGGTCGTCTGGGTCTGCCCACGGGTAGTGGCCCACAGATCTTTGACACCCCCAAGGGTGAGGATCTTCTTTGCCACATCACCAACGGCCAGTCCAACACCTTTGGGTGCGGGCAGGAAGGTGACGACGACGCTTCCGGATTTTCCCTTGGTCTTGAAGGGTATGGAATGGGGGGCTCCGCAGCCGCATTCCCAGGAACCGCATCCTCTCTTCAGGGAAATGAGATTGGTCTTTGCATCGTCGATAGCCTTCCTGATGGTGGGGCCGACTTCCTTTCCATGGGCTCTGCCCACTCCAAGGAATCCGTTCTCGTTGCCCACGGCAACCGTAACTGCAAACCGTACTCTTCTCCCGGAATCGGTCATCCTCTGGACCATGTTCACATCGATGACCTCGTCCTGCATTTCACCGAGGAGGATGTCCACGATCTCGGGCTCTCTGAGCACGAGTCCGGAGTCAAGAACCTGATCCATAGTGGTTAACTTTCCATCGCGGACCATGATACCGAGCTTTGTTTTTGGGACCCAGTATTTTTCCAGATTTCTGTCATCCCTACCTCCACTTCTTCTGGGCCTTCCACCGGTATCCCTACCACTGGCCGCTGGTGGAGCATCTGCAGAACCGCCTTTAGGAGTATCTTCAGGAGCGTCTTTGGGAGTATCTGAAGAACCGTCTTTAGGAGCGTCTTTAGGACTGTCTTTGGGAGTATCTTTTTCCTCACCGGATGGACTCTCCCCTTCTTTGCTGGTCCCGGCATCCTCGGTTTTTGATTCTTCTGGGCCTTTCTTGGGATCGTCTCCTTCCTTTTCGGGTCCGGCCTCTTCCTGCTTCCGGGTCTCATCCGGCTTTGGGGATTCAACTGGCTTCGAGGTTTCATCCTGTTTCAGGTTTTCTGCTGGTTTTCCGGCCTCTTTCTGCTTTCCGGTCTCATTCTGTTTTCCGGATTCTTTCGAATCCTCAGGCTGTGGTTTTTCTGAAGATTCAGGAGCGGATGAGGTTGTTTCTTTGTCCATGGTTTTCCCCTCGTCAACCTTGACATCCGTGGTCTTTTGGGAAGGTGAATCGAGATCCTTTGTAACCTTTACTTCGTTAGCTTCACTCATTGAAATGCCTCCTTGATTGAGGACATTACTTTTTCAAAATCCTGCTCTACATCGAGATGAGCGCCTTGTATCCTCTCTTCGGAGGGTAATATGTCATCACTATGAGGAATTTCCATCCCTGCATCAATCATACCCTTCAAAGCCGCAAAGCTTCTGTTCCCATTAGTGGGCCGCATAAGCCCTATATCGAGAACCGCGTGTTCCACACCATTCTTCAGGGCACGCTTTCCGGCGATATATCCAGTAAGATAGGCTGCCGGAACATTGCAGGTGGCATGTGACCACCCGTATTTCTTCAGTTCCATGGTGGTGGCAGCAGCCAGTATCCTGTCCCCTTCCATATGGAATTCGATGAACTGGACGTTGATATTCTTCAGTGATCGTCTGACAACTGCTCTGGGTACCTTTGATTTGATGAGAGCAAGCCGTGCCCGGTAATCTGTTTTCCCTTCCCTTCGCCTTCTGAAAGGAACCTTATGTCGTGCATTTCTTGCCATCTTCAATCCTCCCTGAGTACGCCGTCGCTGATGAGATGTGATCTCATATGGGCCCGGGATCTGAACATTCCTCCCTTGGCCCTCATGTAATATTTTCGGTAGGCACTTTTGTCGATCTTACCCTCGCCTCTCAGGGTTTTGAGTTCTTCCCGGATGGGACGAATGGTATTGATCCACATACGCTTCTTCGGATTCCTGGCGTTCTGGCCCCCCTTTCTTGAACCATGTCCCTTGCGCCTTCCCTTTTTCTTCTGTTCGGCCATGGCCCGTGCTCTGCCCCGGGATACTCCTTTCTTCTGGATCTTCTGAATACCTCTCATTCTGATGAGGTATCTGATATCGTCCCGGGTCACCGCTTCTTCAACCTTCTCGTGAACGGCGGGAACGTCCATAATCATGACTCGCTTGACACCGCATTTCATGACCTTGGCGGCAAGCCTTCTCTGGATAGTGAAATCTGTCATCACAGACCCCTCCTGTTGAGAACTCGGATGCTCATACCGTCGGCCTTGTCGATGATATCGATACGTTTTCTCATACCGACCGATTTTCCGATCCTCACCGCTTCCTTCTCCGGGTTGATCTTATCGAGATCTGCGGTATTGTATATGAGTACTTCACGGAAACCGCTGGGATGGAGACCGCGAACTCCTGTCGGAGTTCTGAAACCCACACGCACACGGGGTGGACGGTATCCTTTGTTGACCCTCATCTTTGAGTGGAGACCTCTCGGTTTTCTCCAGTGATCACCGAGCCGTTTATACCTGAACCACTCCTGCCTTTTAAAATCCGGGAGTTTCCGTGCCTTTTTCCTTTCGAACTGATCTTTGGCTGCGGGGTCCAGCACCGGCTTGATCTTGGGACGGTATTTTTCGTCCACGATCTCCACTTTCTCCTCTTCATCTGAGATCTCCACGACCTCATCATCGGAGCTTTTGGATTCCGCGGCATCCTCCGCCTCGTTGTTGATAGTATCTTTCTTCTCTTCCTCAGCCATGTGTATCACCGTGAAGTGCTTTTTGTGTGATATAGATTCCATCCTGGAAAACTCGTATGTCGAATCCCCTTATTTTCGTGCTGTGCTCGATGTTCGCCGCACTCTGACCGACCTTTTCTCTGTCGATTCCGGTGAGGATCACCTGATCACTATCGATCTTCACTTTCACACCGTCCAGGATCTTGGCCACACGGTCGGATTTCTCTCCCATGAAATTGGAAATGTTGAGAATGGATTTCTTTTTGTCAAAGGTCACTTTCACTGGAAAGTGAGCGTAGACTATTTTCATGCGATATTCGAATCCCTCGGTTACCCCGACGACCATGTTCTGTGCATGGGCATTCCAGGTCCCCACCAGTGCCTTTTCCCTTTTCCTGGGAAGTGAGCACCGGGTGATGACTGAACCGTCCTTGATCTCCATGACGAGTCTTGGATGACTGAAAGTCCGGGTGAGAGCTCCCTTGGGCCCCTTGACAATAAGTGTCCGCTGCGAATAGCTTACCTCGACTCCGTCGGGGATGCTCAATTCAAGTACCGTTTCTGCTGCAACTGGCATAGGATCACCTCAGTACACATAGGCAAGGAGTTTCCCGCCTACACCGTCCTTTTTTGCCTCCAGATGGGTCATAACACCTTTCGTGGTGGTAACGATCATTATCCCGAAATCCTTTGCTGGAAGGTATCGGGATTCGAATTTTTCAAAACCGTCCTTTTTCACTGCATATCGGGGACGAATGGCACCGCATTTGTTGATCGATCCGTTCAGCGTTACATTGAACGAACCACCCTTGCCGTTTTCGATATACTCGAACTGTTTGATGTAACCGAAGGCCTGCATCACATTGAGTACGCGGCCTACAAGTTTCGACGAAGGGTTCACATCGCATTGCCTCTTTCCCTTTTCTTCTGCATTTTTAAGCCCGGTCATGGCATCTACTAATGGATCATGCTGCATGTAATCACCCTTATGAAAATTTCTTGAACCCTATTTCAGGTGCGATGTCTCTGAAACACTGCCTGCAGAGATGGAGTCCGTACCTTCTTACGATACCGCGTTTTCTGCCGCAGCGCAGGCATCCTTTCTTTCTTCCGAACTGCTTTTTCGGCTTTCCCTCGTTCATTCGACCACCTCGAGATTGAACATCCCCTTGGCAAATGTCCTGGCCTCATCGGGAGTGATCCGGTGATGAAGCGCGATCTTGCCTTTGGAGTGTTTCCTTCGTGATACCCGGTATCCTTTTCTTTCAAGGACAACATTGATATCCAGTCCGAATATCCCAATATCGGGATTGTACTTTTCACCTTCGAATGTGGTATAATCAGGAATTCCGAATGAGAAATTCCCAGAGCTGTCAAAGCAGTAATAGGGGAGTCTGTTGTTCCTCACCCAGAGGGCCCGCTTGACGAGATCATTGGCGTCGTCACCCCTCAGGGTTACCTTCACGCCAATGGGCATGCCCAACCGGATTCCGAGATCCTTATTTGTGGTCTTGGAGATCGTCTGGATGGTCTTCTTGTCCTTGGTGAGAATGCGGAGCACCTTATCGGCCTTGACCAGTTTCTCCCCGGCCTCACCGACACCGATGTTCAGAACGACCTTGCGTACGAAGATCTCCCGCATGGGGTTTGCCATCTTATCAGGCATTAACCTTCACCTCCGGTAAAACGATTTCCGGAATCTTCTCTCCGATGATGAAGACGTAATCCTCGATGGTGGACATACCTTCTTTGAAATACACGATATTCGGATTCGAGCCTTTGAGGATCTCGTGGCGGTCAATGGTGACTACTTCACCGCTGTGCTGCCCGCCTGTGATAATACAGATCTTGCCCGGTTCGAATGGATAGTGGGTAATGATCTTCTGGGATGGAAGGGTAATCTTGAGGACATCCTTGGTGTGATACTGCCTCTGTACGACAATGTTCCTCCCATCATGGAGATTGAGTTGGGTAAAACCACCTTTGATGATGGTCTTATCATTGATCCTGACAAGCTTCCATTCAGCCTTCTCCTCGGGGATTTCGAAGAGGCCTACCTTTCCCTTGGGGTCCATGAGAACCCGGTAGTGCTTTTTCAGGGAAGGGATGGAAAGAACATCCATGAGACCCAGGGGGAATTTGAAATCGGTAACTACCCGACCGTCCACCATGATCTTTCGTTCTCCGATAATCTTCCTGGTTTCCCGGTACGTGGTGGCGAGCTTGAGAAAATCCCGTACTGCCATAAGGAGAGGAATGCTCTCGTCAACGGCATGGGGGCCAGGGGACGGACTCAGGGTCCATTTCTTCACTTTTCGTTCCAGCCTCCAGGATCGTGGGGCTGCTAATCTCTTTATCCTGCGGGTCAATTGGATCCCTCCTTGTTATCATTCTGATCGTCAGATGAATCTGCTTCGGTGGAAGTCTCTGATTCTTCTTTGGAAATATCTGGTTCTTCGGTGGAAGTCTCTGATTCTTCTTTGGGAATATCTGGTTCTTCGGTGGAAGTCTCTGATTCTTCTTTGGAAATATCTGGTTCTTCGGTGGAAGTCTCTGATTCTTCTTTGGAAATATCTGGTTCTTCGGTGGAAGTATCAGGCCCTTCTTTGGGAGTGGCTGGTTCATCTGTGGGAATATCTGATTCTTCAGTGGGAGTGGCTGGCTCTTCTGGGGAAATATCAGGGGTCACCGGTGCTTCCTTCTCCCCCTCTTCCTCAACAGCTTCCTTCTCACTCCCCTCTTTTTCAGCGGCCGCGTCTTCTTCTTCTTCTTCTTCTGCTGCTTCCTCAAGGGCGGCGATCTCGATACTATCGATGGCTTCGAGCTCTTCCTCGGCCTCCTGTATCTCTTCCGTGGTAAGGTCACTCTGCTCCAGTGCACGCTCGATCTTTTTCTTCCTCAGTTTATCCGAGAGGTCGAGCTTGATAATTTCGACATTTGACGGATCGATCGGCTTTGGAATGCTGGTATTGTCCGCTTTCTGATAGACAACACCATCGACGGAGATCTTCATTTTCTTGAGATCAACGTCCAATACCTTGCCTTCGTGCCCCTCGAATCCGCCCCTTCTGACAAGAACGACGTCGCCCTTTCTGACGGTCAGTCTTCTGGGGTAGAGTTCGTTCCGCTCCCTGAGTTCTCTGCTGAGAGGGGAGGCCATCATCTTGCGCCTCCTGTTCTTGGGGGCTTTGATGCGCGCTTTTCTCTGTTTTCTGGGTTGTTTCGATGAGGTGGTCCTCACTGTATCTCTAACCATAATCTTCCCTCACACGATGATCCTGGCATTTGCAGCGATTCTTGGCCACCTTTCAGCAGCTTCCCGGGCAACCGGTCCTTTTATATCGGATCCTTTTGTCTCTCCGCCGGGTGTGGTGAGCACTGCTGCATTATCTTCAAACATCACCATGGTCCCATCGGACCGCCGGAATGGACGCTTCTGCCTGATGACTACAGCATCGAAAAGCTGTCTTCGAGTCTCAGGGGTACCCTTCTTCACGGTAACCTTCATGAGATCTCCGATGCCTGCGGCAGGGTATCTCCTGTGCTTGACCTTATGTCTGGGAACTGTGACGACCTCGACAACCCGGGCGCCTGTGTTATCCGCACAGATAAGCCTGGCCCCGGTGGGCAGGCCTCTCATTGCTTTACCTGGCAATCCCTTCATCTACTCCACCACCACAAAGGTCACTGCCTTGCTCAGAGGTTTGCATTCCATGATCACAACATGGTCACCCACGTGTTTGGTAATGCAAGGAGGAATGTGGGCGTGTTTGCGTGAGCGGCGTTTCTCATACCGCTCGTATTTCTTATTGTACACTCTCCTCTCTCTTTCTATGACGATGTTCTTCTGCATCTTGGTGCTGACCACCTCTCCCTCCAGCTTGATCCCTCTCACTGAAAGGGTGCCATGGAACGGGCAGTTGGGGTCTGTGCAGGTATTCTCTGGGATCTTGACATCGATTCCTGGGTCTCGGGTCATCTGAATCACCATTCTAATTATCTTAATATTACATTACGAATTATTGTCAATACTATTGATCTTCAATTCCATTCATCAGCGGATTTTCTTGATTCTGTCTTCGGGCCTGAACAATATCTGTCTGCCATCGATCTCTTTTCCGCATAAATGGAATCTGTTTCCTGATTTTGGGACTATCTTCACACCGGAATCGGAGAGGATATGGATCGTACCTTTTGTCTCATCCACCACCCTTCCGGACATACCGTAATATCCCGGATGCCGGGAGGATGTGACACTGACATCCATACCAATGAACTCCTGCCTGAAAAAGGCGCGATCTTCCGGTGTAAGCTTCCTCAATCCCTCACATCCACATTGAATCCCATTTTATTGAGTTCGAAGGTCACTTTCTTTTTGTGGTTACCCTGAAGTTCAATGTTGCCATCCTTTACTGTACCGCCGGAGGCACATCTGGTCTTCAGCGTCTTGGCCAGTTCGTCAATATCGATATCGGAGGTATTGATCCCTTCCACGATGGTCACGATCTTACCGTATCTTCTCCGAACCGAGAACACTTTGATCTGCTGTGTTTCCCTGGCTATCTCTTCACAGACGCAGATTTCCGATGGAAGTCCGCATTTTGAACATATATCGCCCATTATTGTTCACCCCTTCTTTCTTCTTCCTTGAGGATTGTCAATATTCGGGCAACCTGTTTTCTCAAAGCTCGGATCTTCCCGGTATTCGGGGGTGCTCCACCCATGGCCGCAACTCCCCGCTCATGCATGAGTTCGACCCTGAGTTCTTCGAGCTTTGCTCTGGCCTTCTCCGGGCCCATGGCCCGGATTTCAGTTGTTTGGATAGTGGTCATTCCATTTCACTTCCATAATACAAAACTTCATTCGATTTCTTGTCTGTTTTATATAGCGTCATTCCCCTCTTCTGCGTCCCCCTCTTTCGGATCGGCTTCCGGCGTGGGTTCTTCAGTATCTTTTTTGCCTTCAGGTTTCTTGGCGGCAGGTTTCTTGGCGGCAGCTTTCTTAGCAGCTTTCTTCGTGGTCTTCTTGGCGGGTTCCTCTTCCTTACCGTCCTCCGAAACCTTCTTCGCGGTCTTCGCAGTTGTTTTCTTCTCTGCCGTCTTCTTGGTGGTCTTTTTGGCAGGCGCTTTCTTGGCCTTTGCCTTTTTCACCACGGGTTCGGGCTCCTCTACTGCATCTTTAGTCGCGGGTTCCGCCTTGACATCAGCTTCTTTAACCTCAGGTTCAGCTTTAGCCTTCGTCTTCTTGGCGGGTGCCTTCTTTGCAGGTGCTTTCTTGGCCTTTGCCTTCTTCACCTCGGGTTCTGCTTCCGCATCGGTATCCGCTTCTTTAGCCTCGGGTTTAGCTTTGGCCTTTGGTTTTTTGGCGGGTGCCTTCTTGGCCTTGGCTTTCTTCACCTCGGGTTCAGCTTCCGCATCGGCTTCTTTGGAAACCGGTACGTCGGGTGCTGATTTCAGATCGCCTTCGGAGGCATATACCTCGATCTCTCCGGTCTGAGGTTCAGCAGGAGTAACCGCGGCTGCGGCCTCCTTTGCAGAGGCAACGGCCTGACCCTCTTTGATAAGGGCCTCGACAAGCTCCGCTGCATCGTCGTCCGCCTCATCATCTGCCGCATCATCTAGGACGACGGGTTCCTCGTCCTCGCCGATGGAGGTATCGATCTTGAGTTCCTCAACGATGGCTTCGGGAACGATTCCTTTGGCTTGTTCCTGGGTAAGGATCTTGATCTCATCGGGAAGGACTGCATCGGGTCTCATGATCATAACTTTGATTCCAATGGTTCCAAGCTTCTTCTTGGCAACGGCATATCCGATCTCCATGGTCTGAAGAGCACATTCACCACAGTACTTGATGTGACCTTCCTTGAACTTCTCGGTCCTGTGGCGCTCCCCGGTGATCTTTCCGGCAAGGACGACCTGGCATCCTCGTGCACCGGATCCCATAATCTTGCGGACCGTGGAATGCCCTGCTCTTCTGAAATGCCATCCTCGTTCGAGGGCAACAGCAAGCTTGTGGGCCATGATGTTGGCATTGAGATTGGGTTTCCTCTCCTCTTCCACTTCGATCTGAGGATTGTCGAACTTGAACTTGGTTTCCATGACCATTGTCAGTTCCTTGATGGTTTTTCCGCGGTGACCAATGACCATTCCGGGTCTCTCGGCTACGAGGGTAACCAGGGTCCCCATGGGATTCCTCTGGATGTCGATTCCCCCGAATCCGGAACGCTCGGTGGCCTTCATAACATATTCCTTGAGAAGGTACCTGTTCACCACGTCAGCTATTATCTTTCGTTCGGTTACCAATCTATCCCTCCGCCTCTTCGATCTTTTCAACAACAATTTCAACGTTAACTTTCTCCCTGTTCTTGGGGGAGGAGCGGCCATGGGCTCTGGGGAACCATCCGACCACACGCTCACCCTTGTAGGTGCACAGGTGTATGATCCTGAGTTCATCAGGCTCGGCATCAATGTGAAGTTCTGCGTTGGCAGCCACCTCATGAAGGAGTTTGAGGAAGTTACGGGATGCTTTCACCGGGTATCTTCCCGGGCCCATCTTTCCCTTGCGATGGCCCGCACTTCCGTATTTTCTGAAAGGTACTGCCTTTTCCATCCTCGTGACCTTGAGCAGATATTTCTGAGCATTTTCGATGGTCATTCCACGGATTGTCCTGGCAATCTCCACAGCATGCTTCGGTGACATGTCGATCTCTTTACCATAGGCACGTGCCATGGTCTTTGGGTCAATCTCTCCAAATGAATATTTCACCATGGTATCACCTTACTTGAGTGGCATGAACTTGGAGCTCTTGGTTGCTCCCACACCAGGTCCGGTATGGAGTCCTGATTTTCTGGTCAGCGCGAATTCACCGAGATTGTGCCCGAGCATTTCCCCGGTGATGGTAACCTCCTTGAATTCCTTGCCAGTATAGACTGCAATAGTACGTCCAACCATTTCCGGAAGGATAACCATGTCCCTTCGGTGGGTCCGGACAGTATTGTCCGTCCGTCTGAGATGATTGAGAAAACTCTCCTGACTGACCGTGAATCCGCGGTCAACGTTTCTCCGCTGTCTTGAGGTAAGCAGTTCCTTGAATTCCTCAAGGGTCATTTCCTTGAGTTCCTCGATGGTGTACCCGCGATAGGTAAAGACTTTCTTTTCCCTGATATCGGCTACACCTGCGTGCTTCCTCGCCTTCCTTCGGGCTGCCTTTGCCGAGGTCCGCCCCTTCTTCAATCTAGCCATAATTACCTACCTCTGCCAGTCTTGCGTGCTGCTATGCTTCCAACTTTTCTTCCTGGTGGTGCGTGTCGTGAAACGGTCGATGATTTTCCAACATGCTGATGGGCGCCGCCACCATGGGGATGATCAACCGGATTCTTTGCTACACCGCTTACCTTCGGATAATTCGTTGCTTTGGATTTCACAGAGTGCCATTTGTTCCCTGCTTTCGTGAATGGTTTGTCGCCTCTTCCTCCACCTGCGAGGACACCGATGGTCGCCCTGCATGTACTGTGAAGGGGAACGAGACTGCCTGAGGGAAGCTTGATCATGGTCTTGGGACCATGGCTCACCACGATGGCATTGTTCCCGCCGGACCGTGCGAACTTTCCCCCGTCTCCCGGGTTCTTCTCGACATTGAACACCGTAGTACCTTCCGGGATGTTGCCGATGGGTAATGTGTTCCCGATGGCAACGGATGCAGAAATTCCTGATTCCAGGGTGGCTCCCACACGAAGGCCCTCATTGGCAAGAGCCCAGATGGATTTGCCGGATTCGAGCCTGACCTTTGCAAGGGGTGCCGTGTGCAGGGGATCATGCTGGATGTCGGTGACAAGACCTTTCCCATCCGGAAGATGTTTTGCCTCTCCTTTATAGCGATGCGAGGGTGCGGAATACTTATTTCCCTTTCCTCGCCTCTGTGCTGTAATTCTCTTACCCATGATATACCCCCTTAGAACACTCCCATTCTCGTGGCGATCTCGTCTGCCTTGTAGGGCTTGGCGAACTTTACGGTTGCATGCTTTCCTTCCTTGCACATCCTGGTGTTCACCTTCTCCACTTTCACTTCGTAGAGAGTTTCGACGGCCTTCTTGATCTCGGGTTTCGCGGCTCTGCGGTTCACGATGAACTCAAGTTTGTTCTCTTCTTCCATCTGTCTCTGAGTCTTTTCTGTCACCCAGGGATTGTAAATAATGCGATACGGATCCATCCTACATCCCCTCCAGTTTTCCAACGGCTTTCTCGGTGAATATTGTCAATCTCCCGGGATCGCCGCCTGGAGCAAGCTTCTCGATGGTGAGGTTCTCCGGAGTGACCACTTCGACGCCGGCCAGGTTATTGATGGCCTTCTCCATACCATTGAACTCGGAAAGCACCACGAGCAGGGATCTCGGTACCCGATATTTCCTGCCCCGGAGTTTTCCACGGCCGGCACGGATGTGTTTCCCTTCCTTGGCACGGACGAGGTCGTCTCCCACCCCAAGGTTCTCCAAGGTCTCCTTGACCTTACGGGTGTAAGATATATCCTCTCCTTCCTTGTCAATGATCTCGTGAAGTCTCTCGAAGTTCTCCTCGATGATGAGAGGAAGCTCGAGACCGTCGTCGAAACGATGACCACGCTTCCGCACCACATCGGATAATGTGGTTGCGGCGATCGCGGATCGGATCGCCTTCCGGTATTCCTTCTTGTTGATCTTCTCTGTCCAGACCTTTTCGACGACAGGAGGATGTGCTCGCCGGCCACCCACGTTATTGGGGGATTCCGCTGCGGTCCTTCCCTGTTTCAATCGCTGGACCCTGGAAACCCCTCTTCCCTTGCCCCAGGTGGAGACGGAGTGCCGCATACCGCCTCTCTTGGAGGGGCCGTAGGGCTGCCGTTTGTTCGCCATTTCCACCGAGAATGCCTTCCGGATCAGATCCGGTCTGAAGGGTTCCTCGAATATGGATGGGAGGGTGATGTTTCCGGAATTCCCACCATCCAGTGTTTTTATCGTGCTCTTCATTCATCACACCCCCTGTTTCGATTCTCTTGACGTGAAGATCAGTTTCGGAGGTTCTATGATCTTTTCCGTGAACTGACCGCGTATCGGATTCCTCAACCGGATAAGACGTTTTGAAGGTCCCGGAATTGATCCGTGAATCAGTACGTAATCAGTGGAAAGATTTCCATAGTTCAGGAATCCACCATTCGGGGTGATGCCATCGTCCATGGGGGTCGATGGGATCTTTGGCCGTTTGGTTCTGGTGCTTCCGTCGTTGGTGCGGTCCGCAGGTTTGTCCTTCCAGGTCCAGTACCTTTCCTCTCCCTCTGCGGTCCTCCAAAGATAGGTTGGATCCCCCGTCCATGCTTCATCCCCACTATCAAAGTCCTTGAACATCTCTTCGATCTTTTTCAGGTCCTTTTTTGAGTCCTTGCTCTTCTCCATGGCACTCCGGATCATTTCTTTGACCTGAACGATCTTAACAATTCGCTTGTTGAACTCGGTTCGCTGGTGATATCCGGTCTGGCCTGCCTGGGGAACAGTGGATCTGATGTAACCCGGGGTGAATGGTCCCTGATTTCCGATCATACGCCTGTGCTTGCTGTTCTTGTGGGTAAGAAGCTTCACTCCCCAGCGTTTGACGGATCCCTGGAATCCCTTGCCCCTGGTGATCGCAAGAATATCTGCCATATCCCCGGTTTCCGCGAATTTGGAGATAGATACGCTCTTCCCGATGAGGTTCCTGGCGTATTCCATTCTTTCCTCCACGGAGCCGCCTCCGATCCTGATCTCCATTACCTCGGGGGTCTTTTTCGGGATGGCATTGACCGACGCTGGCTGGGTGTGTGCAAGGACACGGACATCTGCGATCTCCCCGTCCCCGAACTTTTCCTGCAGTTTCGTCCATCGCTCCTCCACCGTGACCTTGCCCTTTGGCATAGGGAATCTGTTGACCAGTCGCGGATCAAGATCATTTGCCATGATCTCGGTGAGTATTCTGTAACCATATGGTGTATTTTCATAAAATCGTACGGCGAAGATTAGCATGGGTGGTACTTCAACAACCGTGACCGGGATTCTGACCAGCTTGTTAGCGGTGGTACTGGTCTTACGATAATCAACGATCATGGCATGGGTCATTCCTGCCTTGTAACCTGCGAAACCCTGAAGTCTCGGTGCTCCGTCCAGTTCGGGCCAGGCCTTGATGTGGGGCACTTCGCTTCGTGCCCTCTTCCGGGGTGAAAAACCCATTGAACCTCGTCGTGAATGATGCGGTGCTGTCATTCATAGCCTCCGATATATCAACTCTTGACCACGGTTTCCCTTACTCGGTAAGGTATCCGAGGCGTCTAGATACGAACTCACACGACACATGCGGAATATCCTAAAAGGATCATATCCCATTTTCATTACATTCATGTACCGCTCTGACCGTGACGCGCTCCTCCCATTGAAAAATAGCTATCATCTAACAATAGAAAGAATTGGAATCTAGTTATCCACCACGTGTGGCCAGATGAGTGGCTTGAAAAATTTGATTTAGTATATAACATTTCTCAATAGAAGAATTGGTGGAGAATCCTGCCGGAAGAATCGGATGGGATCCCTTTCCGGAGTGGTAGTAATCAGAGAGGTCGCACCCCGTATTCGAATTGTCGCCATCAAGAAAACGAAATACATATTATAGATGACCAGTTAACTCGAAGCAGGAACAGGACGAACCTACGTCTTATCGTATGGTGAAAAAATGATCCATAACAAATTACTCACTTATTCCAGCATTTTGCTATTGATCGTCATGGTCATTCCAGCGGCTGTGCCTGTAAGTTCCACACCGGATCAGGCCAGCCATCCGGTTGATCTTTACATGTACACCGACGGTGCTGATGACGTCCTCAGCATCACGGAGCCTTCATCGGGAACGGATCAGATCAAGGAATGTGATGATTCCACCGGAGGGGAGGGGGAACGGGTGCCAATCGGTAGCTGGACCATCGATCTCGAGGGACCGTTAGATATGGACGATGAATCGATAACCTTCAACGTCTGGGCCCAGGAGGGAAATGGTGGATCAGCACCGACCGAGTCGCAGAACATTATCAGGATTGGCATGGATTTCATGAAAGATAATGACATGCTGGCAAATGCAAGCGATGAACATATCGTGGAGAACGATCCGGTGGAATTCGTCATCACGGTTCCAGAATTCTCGTTCAGTTATCTAAGTGGGGATACGCTCGGATTTCGTTTGTGGTACGAGTGGGAGGACGCGGACGGTACTGGTGCCCCGTTACCTCCGAACGATCTGGATCTCGTCTATGGCAGCACCGGCCATGATGCAAAAGGGAATATCCCGTCGGACTATGTGGCCTTTTCAAATGAGAATCGGAATGTGGACGAGGATGAAAAGACCGTGGAGATAACTGCCAGGGTGGCGGATGCCTTCGGCACATCCGACCTTCCCAACGATTTCGATATTTCCGTTGAGAATGATGAGGGATCATATCAATCCACTCCGGGTGCCTTCAATCAGAACCATAATGAGGGAGGCTCAAGCTGGGGTCTCAACTGGATCTGGGATTATTCGGAGGAGGGGGATGCCGCAGAGCCAGGGGATCACACTGCCTTCATTACAGCCACTGATGCGAGGGGTGTGGAATGGACGACTACTGTGCAATTCACGATACCGGAGGATGCCGAACCGGAATACGGTGTCGATCTTGGTTCTCCTGAGGTCAGCCAGACCGCAGCTCCGGATGAAGACCTTTCATTCGATGTCACCGTGGAGAACACCGGAAATTCACGGGATTCCTTCGTTCTGAAGCTCGTGAACGAGAACGCGGTCACCGGCTGGAACCCTCAGTTCGGTGATAAGACCATTTCCAATCTTGACCCGGGAAAAAGAAGGACGATCAAGTTCACAGTGAGCGTACCGACGGATGGAATCGAGAGCGGTGAGGTCACGGAATTCCAGATACGGGCGGAATCGGAAAACGATGGGACAAAGACCGATGACCTGGATCTTGACGTGCAAGTAGTGATCATTTATGATGTTTTCATCTCAGCGGAGAAAAGCAGAATAACCGCCAGTGTCGAGAATGAAGGAATTGTCAGGTTGACGGTTGAGAACACCGGGAACATCGATGATGACTTCACTCTCTCTGCCAGGGAATCCGAGGGGGACTGGAACCCCAATTTCGATGGTGGAAAACAGCTGAGACTGGAGGCGGGACAGATTAGGACCGTTGACCTGTATATCTCACCTCCCGAGGACATGAAGAACGGGGATGATGCCACCATTGAAGTGAAAATCGAATCCGATTTTCACATAGAATCGTCGTCCTCCATTGATATCACAGCCGAAGTTGCGTGGGAACTTACTGCGGTATTGGATGAGGTCATCGATGCAAAGCAGGATTCCACCGGAGTACTGAACATGGTCCTTACAAGCAGGTCCTCCGAGAGAGAGCGGGTCGTTCTCTCCGCCAAGATCAATGACAGGAGTACGACATGGGTCAGTTTCCACGAAAAGGGTGGATCTGAGATATCGTCGGTGTTCATACTTGACAGCGGGAGCGTTGCAGATATAGAAATCAAGATCAAGGTGCCCGAGAATGCGGAACTCGGAGATCATGATCTGATCATCTCTGCAAGCAATACGGACGGAAAGAAAATAACTCAGGATTATGAAGTATTCATCAATGTTGGTGAGAAAGAGGAGAGCAGTGATGATACGACGCTTATGATTGGAGCGGGCGGAGGTATCATTGCCGTTATCATTATTGGTATGTTCATCGTGTCCAGCGGCCGTAAGAAATCCCGGGAAGAGAAGCGGGAGCGACTGCAGGCAAAAAGAAGGAAAGAAGAGGAAGAGGAAGAGGAGGAGGACGAAGAGGAAGAGGAGGAGGAACAGGAAAAAGAGGAAAAGAAATCACCGAAACCTCGGAGATCCGATCCCCGTCCAACTCCGGAAATGATGGCACCGGGGCGGGTGAAACCAATGCCAATGCCCCGCCAGCAGCCTATGCCCGGAGGACGACCCGGATATCCTCCCTCACCCTATGGTCGTGGTGCCTATCCCCCTCCCCAACAACCGATGCCTCAGAGACCCCCCTATCCACAGGGAGCACCCCCTCCGGGTATCCAGCCGCGCCCCGGCATGCGTCCGCCACCTGGCAGACCGCCGTACCAGCCGCAGCAAATGCCTTCGGGTTATCCCGGAGCTCAGGGGCCGATGAGACCGATGCCGCCTCAATACGGTCCCCCGGGCCCACCAACTGTTACAATTGTAGAACCTCCCACCGACACACCCATCGTGGTGGAGGTCGGTGGAGGATATAATCAGGTTCCTGCACCGATAGTTGTGTCAGGCCCCCCGTCCATGCCACCTTCCGGACCTCAACCAATAGAGGAAGAGAAAAAGGGACGGTTCTCCCGGAAAAAGAAAGAGAAACCGGCAAAGACCGATAAGCAGAAAAAAGGTAAGAAAGGTCGCTTCGGTCGGAAAAAGGATGAGGGATCTGACCAGGATGCCGAAGAATCCGTGGCTGTGGTGGAAGAAGAGCCCATGGCAGTCGTTGAGGAAGCGGAAGAAGAGGAATACGAAGTTGAGGTCGAGGAAGAGGCCGAAGTGGAAGCCGAAGAGTACGAGGTAGAAGAAGAGTACGAAGCGGTGGAAGAAGCGGATGCCGAAGAATACGAAGTAGAGGAAGAGGCGGAGGAATACGAAGTTGTGGAGGAATACTGATCCGTTGTATACCTGCGTTTTCTCGCCTTTCACTACAACACTCACACCAAAACATTTAATTAGAATTTATAAAGGAAAGAACGACAAGAGGTAATGAATATGCCATATCGGAATTCATGGATTATCTTAGCCCTGGTAGCAATCATGGCACTAACCCTGATATCATTGAACGAGGTACAAGCCGAGGGAAACAGCAACGGCGATCCCATGCCGACCACACTGTTCATGGCCGGGTCAGGAGACGATCTCACTCTCTGGGCCAAGGGGCCTGATGATTCGGCCGAAGGGTCGACCAGAAGTGTAATGGTGAGTGAGACGGTTACTCAGGGGTATGTGGATGTGGGAACGTGGGAAACAACTGCGCCGCTGGACAAGGACCTTCATATAGAGGAAGATACCACAATTAATGTCATTCTCTTTATAAATTCCACTGACAACAGCGGACCCAGAGTCCGATTCGAGATCACGATGTTCGGTGAAACCCATGAGACGGATTATTACGGAACAAATCCCGGAATATCCAAGCTGGAAATTGAATACACTGTTTCAGCATGGGAGGGAGTGGAAAACGAGACCATCACCATGGGAATACGAGTTGACGCACAAGATTCGATCGAACCAGCCGATAAAGAGATCAACCTTCATTTCTGGCATGAGTCCACAGACGCCCGGATCGAGTTCGAATCGGATGCAACAGATATCAATATCGAAACAGAAATCGAGGAAGACAACCAGGGTGTCAAGTATTACAAAATATACGTGAACATCACCGATGCTTTCGGTGGCGAACATATTGAAAAAAGCTCATTCATTCTGAATATTACCAGTGTTGATGACCCCACGAACTACACGGCAGAGGACCGCAGGGACGGCAACGAGTCCGAATACATCCATTATGTAGGGGGTCAATACTGGGGTACATTGGGGTACACTGCTATCGAATACAAATGGTATTACGAAGGAAGGGAATATTCCAACGATGTCGAGGGTCAGGGAGTGGAACCCGGGGATTTCTGGATGGATTTCGATATGGAGGATGCAGAGGGGAACCCACGCTTCTACGATCATCTGCAAACCGGAGTTTCCCCGATCCATGTGCATGTGAATATTCATTCCGATGATGAATATATTTCAGTGGTGGATGTCAGGAACAAAGATGTTGACGAGGTAGCCGCCCATGATGATGTCAGGGTGAGGGTCTGGATAGAGGTCAACAAGGGAAGAAGGGGTCATCTGTACGAATTCTATGTGGAGTTCAGACAGGATGGTTCCCTGGTCGAGGGAGGCAGGAAATTCATCCAGGTGGAGGGAAAGTCCGGAGAATACCTATACTTCGATTGGGATCCTTTGAAAGGTGATCATACACTGAACATCGAATGTGACTCGGACAACGACATATCTGAGATCGATGAAAGCGACAATGATATTTCCAAAGAGGTCACGGTCATTGCAGAAGCGGCTCCCCAGATCATTATTTCCAATCCCACAGAGGGTCAATACATCAATTCGGATGTCTTCATACTCTTCGATGCCTTCAATACCACCAACCCGATCAGCGGGGATATGACCTTCAGTTGGACCATCGCAAAATGGGATGGAAACGATTTTGTGACGAAAACCCAACTCTCCGGAGACCGGGTACTTGCACCGAAGCTTTATGCCAATTCGTATGGGGCAGGAAAATACCAGGTTACTCTCGAAGTGGAAAATGATAAGAGGGTGTCTGCCGAGGAAGTGGAATTCTTCATCAACATGATCCCCGAGATCATTCTTGACTCTCCAACTGATGGAGATGTTTTCAATGCAAACGAACCGATTACCTTTGATGCAAGCGCGTCTGAGGATGAGGACGGGGATGATCTCTTCTTCCTCTGGATATCAAATAAAGCCGGTGTACTGAACAAGGACGGGAGTACCATAGAATATGGCTGGGACAGTTTCCCAAAGGATCTCAGCGGTGGTATTCACGAAATAACACTTGAAGTGTATGATTATGATCCCGCTGACCCGCCTGAGGACGGAAGACGTGGTATCGCCTTCGAGTACTTTACCATTACGGTCAATACCCCCCCGGTCATCGAGATCCTTGAACCATTGAACGGAAGTTCACACTCGGAAAAGGCGGATATTATGTTCCATGGCGACCGATCATATGATCCGGACGGAGATGTGATCTCCTTCCGATGGACCGACGGAAACCAGTTTCTGAGCGATGAGGCTATTTTCAACGAGACATTGAGCTCAGGAGAACACGCGATAACCCTTGAGGTTTCCGACGATGTGTCCTCGACGGTTAAAGTGATCTTCATCACGGTTGGTTCGCCTCCCGTGGCCACCACCAGTGACTCCAAAACGGTGACACTCAAGGATGGAAAAGCGAAGGCAAAACTTGATGCCTCAGATTCGACCCCATCCGATGATTCAGTTCCCCTGGAGAAATATATCTGGGACAGGGACTCGAACGTTGATTCCGACGGAGACGGCGATCCCGCGAATGATGAAGATTATGAAGAGACCAATCCTGTCGTGGAATTGGAATACAATAAGACTGGGACATACACTGCGATACTGTGGGTGGAGGATGAGTCAGGGGTAAGGAGTCAGCCGTTCCAGATCAAGGTGACAGTGAACAAGGAGGAGAGCGATGATGATTTCCCCATTGCAATCGCAGGGGTAGTTGTCGCCGCGATCGCTATTGGTCTTGTGGCAGTGTTCATCTTCATCCAGAACCGGGACTATGATGATTACGATGACGAGGATGACGATGATGAGGAATACGAGGCCGAATACGATGAAGGGGAGTATGAAGCAGAGTATTATTGAATGTAGCTGAGCGAAAGTATTCCAGCATTCGTCCCGGTGATACACCTCACCCCCCCCTCTCCCCTTTCTGCTATCCTCAGTCTTATTTTCTTTTCCATTCAACCTATTCTATCCTGTTCCTTTCTATTCATTGTAAGCTATTAAATTTCATTCGTTTCATCATAAGATATTCCATTCTATTCATTGTAACCTATTCTATTCTATCTTATTCTATCCTACTCAATTCATTGCAAGCCATTCAATTCTACTCGTTGTAAGCTATTCCCTCAATAATCCATCCTCTCTCTTAGTAATCCATCCTCTCTCTTAGTAATCCCTCATGTCTCTGAGAGCCCTGATCCGCTTTTCCATGGGCGGATGGGTAGAAACCATCTTTGTGAAAAAATCATTCCGGAACGGGTTCACGATGAAGAGGGATGAGGATGCGGGACTCCCCAGCTTCATGGGAACCCTTTGATTCCCATATTCCAGCTTTTCCAGAGCCACAGCCAGTGCTTCCGGATTGTGAATGAACTGGGCTCCCGATCTGTCGGCCTTGTATTCCCTGGACCGGGAAATTGCACTCCGTATGAGTAACGCACCGATAACCGCAGGAATGGCAGCCGCTATGAGAACAAGGGGATTCATATCTCTTCGACCTCCGCCGAACAGCATGCTGTACCAGATCATCCGGGTACTGAAAGTAATTGCACCCACAATGGTTGCGGCAACGCTCATGATGAGGATGTCCCGGTTCTTCACATGGGCCATCTCATGTGCCAGGACACCTTTGAGTTCCTCTGGGTTCAGGATCTGGAGAATTCCCTGGGTGACGGCCACCACGGCATTGTTCGGATTTCGACCCGTGGCAAAGGCATTGGGATTGTTGCTGGGAACAATGGCGACTTTGGGTTTCGGCACCTTTGCCGCATGAGCAACCTCCCCAACGATTGCATGGAGCTGGGGCTGTTCCTGTTCGCTGACGATCCTTGCCCGATAGGCACGAAGCACGATCTTGTCACTGAAAAAATAGGATACGAAGTTCAGTACTCCGGCAATAATCAGGAATATCCACATGGATCCCATGGGAGAACCTCCGAAATAGGAACCGATCGCCGCTCCCAAGGCCATGAAGATGAGCATGAGGAGTGCGAATAGACCGATCATACGTAGAAATGCAGGCATAATAAAACCTTTGTGTGAAATTATAATAAGTTTATCCCATGAGAGGGTAGCTATTCCTGAGGACCGTTCTGCAGGGTGCTGCGGATTGGTACTTCAGATGTTTGAAAATGGTGAGCTTTGAAAATAATGAAATCGAGTGTATTGAACGAAAAGATGTATCCTGCAACCAGGTGTGTCAGGTTTCCATCATATAGCATCGAGTGGAGATTCCATGCTTGATCACATTGATGAGGCCGGCATCCGCAAGGATCTTCACCTGATAGTTGACGCTCTGCCTGCTCCTGTGAAGGGAATTTGCAATGTTCGCCTGGGATACACCGGGACTTGATTCTATGATACCCACGATATCCGTCTGGATATCTGTAAGGAAATGGGGATCACGTTCTCCGACCTTTGTGCCCCATGGATAGAAGCGCTTATACTTCCCGTCCTTCTTGGATTTCACATACCGCTCCCTTTCCAGGGTGCGGAGATGATGCACCAGGGTGCCATTCTTGAGTTCAAGAGAATGGAGAATAGATGCATAGCTGTCA
Organism: uncultured Thermoplasmata archaeon; assembly: GCA_964613025.1. Lineage (GTDB taxonomy): Archaea > Thermoplasmatota > DAOVMN01 > DAOVMN01 > DAOVMN01 > CAZTGJ01. The sequence goes on from CAZTGJ010000003.1 coordinate 24,985, forward strand.
CCGGGATGGGAAACGATGTGCTCGTAGACCCTGGCCCTGACATGGTGATTGAGCGTATCCTCTTTCTTGAGCCTGGTATAGAGTGGTACCATTACCATGGATCCGAGAAGCTTGTATTTGGTGTTCTCGATCCCTGAGATCCCGATAGCACCGATGATCAGGAAGATACTGAATCCGGCAACCGCAACAAATTCCATGGGAATGCCGTCTTTCTTCGCTGGTTCCGAAGGGGGTGGAGTGATCTCGATCCCGTTGACATACTGATTATCGTGGATCACCGAATCGATCCAGACAACCACGTGAGCGTTGTAGGTTCCCGCTTCCTTGGGGCTCCAGGTATATACCACGGTGGTCTTCTCACCGGCTCCGACCGATTCGAATATCTCCTCGACCACGAGTTCACTATTGATATAAAGAACGGTCCTTACATTCTGGGCATTGATCGTTCCCGTGTTCTTGAGAATAATGGTAATGAACGTAAGTTTTTCCGCTTCGAAGGAACCGTTCACCGCAAAGGTCTCGATCGCCACCTTGGGGAGGGGCTTCGGGCGTACGATAAGATCGATGGCCGCTTCATTGTTGGTCTCATCTCGTTCCGAGATCTCATCGGTGGGATCCACATGTATCTGGACCCAATCCTGACCTTCCCTGACCGGAGTATAATCAAAGCTAATAGTCCGGTTCGTCCCATAGGGGATCAGCCCGATTCTCTGGTGCATGAATGCACCATCACGATTGAAGAAGTTGGCATCGAATCCCCAGGCATCTTCATTTCCGATGTTCTCGATGAGAGCGGTGACGCTGATCTCCTCTCCCACCTCAACATCGTTTAGATCGGATTCTATGGAAACCCTGAGATCGGATTGATAGAGAACCTCCTGAACATGGACGGTCACCCAGTCATCGGAGTACATGTTCCATTTCGACGGGTCCTCCGCTCTCAGCATGATCAGGTAATCTCCTGCCTCGGTGAAGGTCCAGTGCAGGGAGGTGTTCCGTGAAGTAATCGTGGTATCTCCGATAGTCCAGGTATAATTGATCAGTTCGGTTTCTCCCAGGTCAGGATCCCAGGATTCCGAAGAATCGAATGTGACGCTTGCTTTGTGCTCACGATCGAGAAGAAGAATGGCTTCCTTCAGCCGGTCCTCGCCAACAATGACCTTTGCCACTGCATACGGCGGCCGGGAGGTGAGAGGAATTGAAAGGACATCCTTTTTCCAGTCCATATCCACTCCCTTGGCTTTGGCTCTGACGGTATACTCTCCCACGGGAAGTTCGTATGAAAGATTGATGAGGACAAAACCAAAACCATCGGTTCCGTCGATATCTATGATGATGTCCTCCTCGGAATCGTTATAGAAAATGATTTGGGCATTGATATCCCGGGTGGTCTTGTTCCATATCTCTCCGTCCTTCTCCTCCATGATGACATAGATAGACCAGTGCACCCCGTTTGGCTGGGGATCATCCCTTTCCCAGAACATGCGGAAATCATCATCCTGGCTTCTGCCTTCCCCACCCTCACCCATGGCCCCGCCGAATAGGGTCGCTTCGTTCAGAGAAGTAACATCATTCACGAAACCTGAGACCATCAGGACTGCAACCACGACAAGTGCAGATAGGGCAAGTAACCGCTTCAGATGTGAGTTTCCGGTGTCCATACTTATTCACCATATAATTATTGTATTCACAATTTTGCAAAAACATGATAATAAATTGATTGGTATCACGTTTTGACAGGCTAGACATAGTTTAACCATTCATTAATATTTCTCCATATGAATTTTTTGGTATGAAAGTTGGTTATTTTTTACCGGGAAAGGGGAAAAAAAGGTGAAATATGGTGAAAAATGGGGGGTGGGGTAGTATGCAGAAATGTGGGCGGGTGGGGTGGGTAACAGTGACAACTTGTTGTCGCTCCGGTGTGTGCCCAGCTAAGCTTACAGGTGCTTGC
>CAZTGJ010000004.1:0-26436 GCA_964613025.1 uncultured Thermoplasmata archaeon
TTGGTAACTGGGGATAATGAATATTAACATTTATCAGGGGTGCGAAACATGAATCGAAATGTGGAATGAACTGTGATTTCTATGCAGAGATACGCAGAGCCGCCAGGTGATGGGGGAATGGGATTGGTGGGGGGGAAAGGGCTGGAGGGAAAGGAATACTTGGGGGATTGGGCGGGTAATGAAGGGGGTGAGTGGAAATTGGAGGGAAATACTCTTCATGCAGGCTCACCGAAAGGTTTTTAATTGGAATAATTTCATCAATACCCAAATCCATGGGTGAATTCCCGAGGTACGGATATGAACATTCAAAACATCCTCCTTGCTATGGAGGAACTTGAGCGATGGGAAAAGCGCAAGATTACCCTTCAGGACGACCTGGTTGGTCTAGAGGATGAAGTGAAACGAGGGGTTCTGAATGAATTGAAGAAGGTTAAAACTCAGATCGATTATTATCAGGACCTTCTCAAGGACATGAAAATGAAGATCAGCCCCCCCACCATGCTGGAACTTGCAAGAAAGTAAAAGATTGAGAGACGGATGGACATGAAATACAAAAAATGGGAGAGTATCATAAACCCTGGTCTGGAGCGAACCCGGAAGAAAAAGAAACGCAGTATCCTCGAGGAGGAGATCGATAAAGCAATCGGGATCGAAGGTAAGGATCAGGTTGATGCTGGAGTCGATAGTGTGGAAGAACGTCCCCTCTCCAAGATCTCTAATGAAATGTTGAATACCGAACCCACGGATGCTGCCACTGTAGATAATACTAATGCCACTACTGCAACACCAATTAAGAATGATAACCAGGGAAGAAAAGAGAAACCAAGACAACTCAGGTGGACTGAAATAACCAGGCCTGAAGAGGACAATTTTTCATATGCCGTAGACATGACCGAGGAAGAGAAAGAGGCATTCCGGGAGAAGAGGAAGAAGCTGAGAGGGGTCATGGACGAGCTGCTTTCCTGGAAGGAAACCCAAAAGTAGACCAAGCATCGGTGATCAGAGCAATCCAAATCTATATTTCAATACAATTATTTTACGAATGAAAATGAGTCATCTGGGAAAGTTCACACCCGACCCCAAACAGGAACGATGCATGTTTTTTCACTAAGATTTGCATTTTTAAAATCATGGAGTGGTAATCATGGAACTGAAAACCATAACGATCGACAACCCAAAGGAATACAACATCATACTGGGGCAGAGCCATTTCATTAAGACCGTTGAGGATGTGTATGAGGCAATGGTGAACAGTGTTCCGAACATCAAATTCGGAGTTGCATTCTCTGAAGCATCCGCAATGAGAAAGCTTCGGGTGGAGGGAACGGATGAGAACATGATGGAGCTTGCTACAAAGAATCTGCTAGCCATCGGAGCAGGTCATGCGTTCTTGATTTTCATAGACGGTGCCTTTCCGATCAACGTACTGAGAGCCGTGAAACAGGTTCCGGAGATCGTCACCATCTTTTGTGCAACAGCAAATCCTGTGGAAGTAGTGGTTGCCGAATCCGAGCAGGGAAGAGGGATCCTGGGGGTAATTGACGGTGAGCCACCCGTGGGTGTGGAGACGGAAGAGGATAAGGCGTGGAGAAAAGGATTCTTACGAAAGATCGGTTACAAATTATCGTAGGTCAATCATTGATTGATCCTTGGAGTATGTAATCCATGAAAATCGTGTATATCGTCAATCATCTCGCACCCTACGTCATGCACGGCACAGAGGTGGTTACGGACAAATATGCCCGGTACTTATCTGAACGAGGGCATGATATCCATACTATTATCATTCAGGAAAAAGGGATTCCTTCCTACGAGAGAAGAAATGAAAGATATTCCGTGCATGCGATCCCTTTCACGAAAACATTCACGTATACATTTGGCGAATGCATCTATTTTTTCAGACTACTTCTATTGATCAAGTCGATATCTCCTGACATCGTTCATGCGCAAATGCTACAGAATGGAAGATTCGCCGTATTGCTGAAATGGCTCCTGGGAGTGAAAGCAGCGACCTCGTCCAGGGGGAGCGACATTTACACGGTAAGTGATCTGTATAAGCGGACCATAGGAACATTCGTGGTGAAGAATAGTGATGTGGTGATTGCTCTCACCGACCATATGAAAGAAGCGTTACAGGGAGTCCATAACAGAGAGATCGAGATCGTTCCCAATGGCATAGATTCCGTACCCCTGGGGAATGACGGAAAGAGGGAGGACATAGTGGTGAGTGTGGGAAGATTATCCCGTATCAAAGGACACCGATATCTCATACGGGCTATGAAAACTGTAAGCCGGGAGTTCTCTGATGTGAGATTGTTCATCATTGGTGACGGGGAAGAAAGGGATTCGCTGCAGCAAGAGATATCCCGCCTGGGCCTGGATGATGTCGTCCATCTACAGGGAAGTCTTCCTAATTTGGAAGTTATGGAATGGATGGGGAGGGCGAAAGTGTTTGTTCTCCCTTCACTTCATGAGGGTTTTCCGAATGCACTTCTGGAATCCATGTCAGTGGGAACTCCCGTGATTACCACCATGGTTGCGGGGATTCCCTCGATCGTATCGGAGGGTATCGAAGGATTCTTAGTACCTCACAGTAATGAACAGGCATTGTCTGAAAAGATCATAGAACTGCTCGGGGATGACGGATTGAGGAAAAGGATGGGGGAGAACGCAAAGAGCAGGGCAGGTTTGTATCTGTGGGAAAATGTGATCAGCAACTTGGAAGGGATCTATCGCCATATGATCCGAGGTGGATCAGAGATAGGTAATTATCACTATCATAAGTGAATTATCCATAAAGAAAGGAAAAAAATCATAAAGAAAGGAAAAAAGCCAAATATTATAGTATGAATGTCGAAATATATGGCCGTTGTTTCCATACATCCGGATAATCTGAATGCTCAATCATATAGTGAAAAATGGAGATTTTTTTTAAAAAAAAATGGGATAACGGGAAAAATCGTGAATTTATACGATCCTGACGCATTGAACCAGATCACACATTCCGATGGAGTAATGTGGCGATGGGGGTTGAAGTTCCCCGAAAGAGAAATTGGGCCGAGAATATTTGATATCATTGAGCAGGACCTTCAGATCCCAGTGTATCCTGATAAAAGAATGAGGTATTCCTGGGATGATAAGATCAAGCAATATTATCAATACCAGGCTCACGGAATCGATATCCCAAAGACCTGGATATTCTGGGATCGTGAAACCGCCCTGGAATGGCTTGCCTCAACAACCTATCCGAAAGTATTCAAACTTTCCAGAGGAAGCAGTGGAAAAACGGTCCTATTAGTACAATGTAAGGCTGAAGGAAAGAATCTTGTAAATAAAATGTTCTCAAGCGGAATTATCACAGACAGGGAGTGTCCTGAGCTTACCATTAATCCAATTGCTTCAGGCGGCTGTTGGAATAAGTATCTCAATGATTGCACATTTTTTATCAAACATTTGCGTGATGTATCCAAGAATCATGGTAACCAAAGCATGATCGAAAAGCATTATGCATATTTTCAGGAATTCATCCCTGATAATCACATGGATATCAGGATATCCGTGATAGGCGAGAGGGCGTTTGCTTTTCAACGGTTGAATCGTCCGAATGATTTCAGAGCATCCGGAAGCGGGAATATCCAATATGGTGATCAGGAATCCATGATCCCGTTCGTGGAAAAGGCCTTTCAGATATCTGACAGATTGAATGTTCAGTGCATGGCCTATGATTTTCTGATGGAGGATGATATTCTAATTCTTGTAGAATCATGTTGGACATTCAATGATAAAGCTGTTTATGATTGTCCGGGTCATTGGAATAAGGATCTTGAATGGGTGAAGGGGCATATGTGGCCTGAAGAGGCTCAGGTTCAGGATTTCCTTACGCGTCTTGACCAGCAGAAATGAAATTAAAATATCATTGGTTTCATATTATTCAATGGGTAGGAGGAAATAAATTTTCTCATAACCGTTTTCATAGATATTATACCGCGTGTTCGGAAGGGATGTGAAAAACCTGGATGGACGATTCATGTACGGATGTGACGATACCCCAACTTCGTCCGGGAAAGATGTATAGGTCACGGCCCATTGGACCTTGTTTCCATTAAGTATGGGTGCGATCCGGGTCGTGTTCCAATAGGTTCCCACGATAGAGCTGTATCCATCGAAGCTTTTCACCTCTGACTCCTCCCAATCGACATAATATCTTTGATCATGGGCGTCGTAATACATATCTGAGATAGAATGCTGCTTAATAACAACCTTGTCTAAAATTTCGGGGAATACCACCAGGGTTTGACCTTCATCAAGAGAAAGCATTGGAATGCCGCTAATACCCGAGAGTCGGCGTCTATCCACTTCATCATTGTGAATGGCGACGGGGCCTTGTTCCTCATAAAAATTGGTACGCATGTACACGGCCGTGTTGTACGGTCCTTCATCCATATAATGGTGATATCCGGTTTCCTCAACGGTTCTCACCTCAGACCACTGCTCTGTGGCAAAAGCACCGTAGTAGGCAGCAATAAGAAGAAGGGATCCAAAGAGCATGGAATAGAGATCTTTCCGATATTCGAGCTTTCCCAAAAGGGCAACCAAACCAATGGCAACCAAGGGGAGGAAGAGGGGAACGACGAACATCTTCAGATATGTCTTATCCACGAGAAACAATGCAAAAAAGAGGATGAGATAGAGAAGGGTCCATTCGACCCGGGTCTTCTCGGGCTTTCCCAGAACATGAGCAAGACCCACCCCTCCGTAGAGCATGAGAATTCCCATGGACATACCATAGTAAATCATAATGTTGATCATGAGAGTGAATGTGTTGTCCCGGCCCCCGTATACGTACCATACGCGAAAATAATCGAGGTGAGGGGCATAGATATCGACGGTTGAGGTCTGGAGATAAAAGAGGAATGCCATTGAGGCAAAGATGATCACTGATGCGATCGTGACATTCTCCTTATAATAGACGCTCACCCGCTCTGTATATTCCAGGCCAAGCACAGTAAGGTAGGAAGAAATGAATGCCAGGAGGACAATGGGAAAGAGGAGGAAAAAATGGTGGATGGTGGGAAGAATGAAGAGAAAGGTGAGAGCCAGGAGAAATATCTTCAGCTTATGGCGAGAGGTGATCGATTTGGCGAGAGACCATAGAAGAAGGGTCATGAGGCATATGAATGGGCCCCGGGTGGAAATGGTCCAGGTGGTGAATGTGGCGATGGCTGGTGTAAAAGCAAATAGAAATCCGGCTACGAACTTCACTTCGAACTGATTCTTGATCTCGCCTGTGAACATGAACATCCCGAAAGCACCAATGAAAGAAATGATGATGGAAAAAAGAAGAACAACGTATTCAATGTTTAGTCCGGAAATATCTGAAAGTGAGGAAAGGATGAAGGACATGCCGGGTGCATAGGAGAATGGATACAAAGCGTATGCCGAGAGTGGATTTACTAACCAGGGGGCAAAATCGAGGTCCTGCAGATTCTGGGCCATGCCGTGAACCAGGAAGGAGTCCTTCCCGTACTCATGCGAATCTGTGGGATATTTGAACAGAAGAATGAAAGTCAGCATGAGACCGAGGAGAGAGTATTTTGTCTTCCCTGGCAAGTCCATGGGTCGGAATTCAGAGAATAATATATGAATATATCTATAGGTTGAACTTGGAAGGACACCAAAGGAATTTTGATGGTATGGGGTCCGGTAATCCAACGGTAACAGAAAACATATTAATCAAAATCCGGTTTGTGTGTAATAGGCGATTCCATGGATTCTATCATCATCAGACATTCTTCACACCCCGATCTTGACAATCCGGTATTGATCGAAGGCCTTCCCGGCGTGGGAAACGTTGGAAAACTTGCAGCCGACCATCTTGTTGATGAACTCGGGGCTACCGAGTTTGCCACGATCTACTCCCAATTTCTCCCCCCGCAGGTTCTCGTTGACGATGATAGCGTCATTCGATTGGTCAGCAATTCCCTCTACTACTGGAAATCCAAAAAAGAAGGGCAGCAGGACATCGTCTTCCTGGTGGGGGACTTCCAGGGGATCACACCTGAGGGCCAGTACGAGCTGGCAATGGCGGTTGTGGACCTTGCTGTGGAAATAGGGGTGAAAAGAATCTACACATTGGGTGGATACGGCCTTGGTAAGATCGTGCAGGAACCCCGGGTCCTCGGTGCAGCCTCGGACACCTCCATCGTCGAAGATCTTTCAAAATTCGGTCTCGAGTTCTCCAAGAGCGATCCCGGGAGCGGAATCGTCGGGGCTTCCGGGCTTCTTCTTGGACTGGGGAAACTGCAGGGGGTGGAAGGTGCCTGCCTTATGGGGGAAACGTCGGGATATTTTGTTGACCCGGCGGCTGCAAAGGCTGTGCTCCAGATCCTGGCCAAGATCCTCAACGTTGACATCGAGTACCAGAAGCTTGTTGAAAAAGCAAGCCAGATCGAGGATTTCCATGCATCGATCCTCAAGGACCTGGAACAGACAACGGAAAAGTCCTCCAAAGATCTGAACTACATCGGCTGAGGATTTATCATGCCTGAAGAGCACAAGCTCGGGAAGGTTGTTAGCTGCAGAAATCATGCAGATTATTTCATCTCTGTTTTCCGGGATGGAGAACTATCTGAAAACCCCCATTCCAACGAACACGGGATCGGGAAATATGTGAGAATTGGAGAACAGGGGAAAGGGGACATGATTATTGGAATAGTGATCTCCTCTCAATTGCTCTCAGATCAAGGACTGAAGTTCGGATTGAACAGACAGACCATGTCAACCCAGGATACGAACATTTTTACTCCGGAAATCATGGATGGTTCGGTAAAGATCATCGAAGCCAGGGGAATTGGAATCATGAGGACTGATGGTTCCTGTTCATTTGGTTTACCATCAACCTCACCGTCATTTCAGGATTCTGTCACCCTGCTTACAAGAGAAGAAGTGGTACGATTTCATACATCGAATGGAAAGCTTCATCTGGAATACCTCAGAGGTGTGATGGGAGGGGGGGGGGGAGATCCCCAACGGTTTGCAGCCGTGATCAAGGCGTTGGCTGACCTCAAAGTATATCTACCTAATCAGAGACAGGTCATCGATCTGATATACAATGAAATGGTCTGGAATGCGAGAATGAAGAATTAGCCCGTCCTGAGCTGTTCAATTCCCTCCAATGCCACTTCCTCGTATGCCTGAAGATTGGAGGATACCGCTTCTGTTAACTGCTGACTCCATGCGATAGATTCTGGCTGGATCGCAAGAATGAGTAATCTCTCAGGGCATTCGCCTAACTTTTGTGACAATTCAATGGCTCTGATAAGATCAAACTCATGTAGTGATTGGCCAGGGAGAAATTTTACCGACTGGACCTCATCCGGGGAAAATAATCGATATTCTCCTGGTTTGCCTCCAAAATTGCCCGAATCAATGATCAACGCCCGTTCTGCAGTGGCCAGGCGATGAAGAAAGGTCATGCCCCCAGTCCCCGTTTCGATGAATTCGATATCCGCCAGCTCCCGCCTCTCCTTCAAGCGATTCAGAAGAACGATGCCAATCCCATCATCGCCCATGAGTACATTCCCGATGCCGATTACTGTGATTCTCTTCATGCCGTGTAAGCTCCTGATATGGTAATATTCTCTGTGGAACTGTTTCCATTTATTTATTTATTTATTTGCAGGTTGGGAAAAAGTGATTGATTGATTGATTGATCGATTGATTACAGTAAGGAATTCGTTGGTCCATTTTTAACGAGATCCTATCCCGGGTCAGTGGATTATTTCCAACGAAAAATTTCATTAATTAAAAGGGGGTTTCGGTGAAAGTCAGAGGCGCAAAATATATCATTCCTCTTACGTCGGGGAGACATTATGGAATGCGAATACTGCCACCGGGAATTTGGAGACGTAAACACGGTATGCTTAGCATGCGGTGAACGAACCGATTACTATTCTATCAGGGATGTTGCACTGGGATTGTTCTTCGTCTGGGCATCTCAACTGTTTGTTGTTGTCATTTATGGGTCAATGCTATTAATAGCTTTTGAGATCGGTGGAGATGCCTGGATGTCGGTAAGAATAACCTTCCTGCTCTGGATGGGGATCATTTATTTCATATTGTTCTGGGCTCTGGGTCCCAGCCTTCTCTATTCCTGCAGAACGTGCAAAAACAGGAATGCTGGTCCGGTATATTCCTGTCCGTACTGCAATAATATAATGGTAAGTCTTGATCTGGGAAGGCACTATATTGCGATGGTCATTGGATTCATTCTGGTGCTGATCAATATGGCAATTATTTCCTATGGTTTGGAGCCTGCCTATGTATTTTTTGTTGTGATCCAAACCTTGTTATTTATGGCGGGATTGATCATTCAGGTAATGAGATACAGCTCTGCCATGATCAGGCTAAGGGATGATTTGAGACATAGCAGTAATACAGACCGGAATACCGATCAACGACCGGTTCCTTACGCGTCACTTATTCGGAAATGAAGCTTCTACTTTTAGCTGCGAGGCATCATACCAGATACTCCTTATCACCATTCGATGAGGGAACGACATCCTCCCCCCCATTCCCCCCGCCTCCAGGTCATGTGTAACTATCTGCAACGGAATGGGAATAGAGACAACCGTGTGAACATCATCTCTTCCTTACCCTGTACAACCCCATTGTGCATGATATCCAAATACCTTGATGGTAATTCAGTCAGGCCAGAATCTATCAGTGAGTCAAAGATTGACCCGGCATGACCCTCTTCACTAAAGAGGGCGGTGGGATATGAGTATTTGCCTCTTCACACGAACTTTACATCAAGGTAATGTGTTGAACAACTGATACAGGGGTCATAGGCCCTGACAAGCATCTCAAGATTGAGCTCGATCTCCTTCTCGGGTTTGTCGAGAAGAGTAGGTGCAAATGCTTCCATGTCCTTCTGGATGTTGTTATGGTTCTGGTTCGTGGGAATGATGCAGTTTGCCTTGGTACAAATCCCATCATCGTTGTAGGTATAGTCGTGGAACAGGATACCTCGTGGTACATCCACCGCTCCGACACCCTGGCCTGCTTTGACCTCGTACTTCGGCCTCTCATATCTGTCATAACCACGATCGAGAAGTTTGTCGATTTGAGCAATGCTATCCTCAATGGAATGCACGAATTCCACCAGTTGTGCAACCGTGTTCATGAATGGATTGTAGACGGGGGCCTGAAGACCGAATTTTCCGGCCCATGCTTTTGCCATTGGACTGAGCTGCTCGGAATTGAGGTTGAATCTGGCAAGTGCACCCACCATATAAGAATCTCTGGCATGCTTGGTATATTTGGCAGTAGCGTGAGGTACAACAAATTCATTGGTTATGGATCTGTAATCCTCCACAGGATGCCTCCCAGTATCGGTTGAGCCGATATCTCCGTCATAGATAGCATACTCGTCATCTGTAGTGAGAGCCACATACTCTGTCTCTCGTGAGAAGTTCGGAATTGCTCCGGCAACCGATAGAACAACCTCTGCAACGTCCACTGTCGGCTGTACCGCATCCACAAGTTTTTGCCTGAGATCCAGGAACTGCTTTTTCGATGCGATCCAGGAGAAGCCACCAGGGATGAGGGAAATGGGATGAACCGTTCGTCCACAGGTAAGATTGGACATCTCATTGGATAGCCTATGGAGACCAACGATCTTGAGAACCACGTCCGGATGGGTTTCGATGAGGGGGAAAACACTTCCAACACCGAGCAGATCAGGGGCAACGAGGTATCCAACATGAAGAATATGGCTCTGCATGTTTTCTGCATGGATTGACAGACGCCTCAGTATCTGAGTCTGTTCTGAAATTTCGATACCCATTGCTGCCTCAGTTGCTTTCAATGAGGCAAGAGAATGACCGATTGAACAGATACCGCATATTCTTGAAGTAATATGGGAAAGTTCAGTGTATGGTCGGCCTCTTACAAATGATTCGAACATCCTCGGTGCTTCGGAAACCTGCCACTGAACCTTATCTATGGTCCCATCTCTAGCGTTCATGATGATGTTACCGTGTCCCTCGACTCTGGTGAGATGCTCTACATTGATGTTAATATCAGCCACATTAATCCCCTCCTTTCTGAGCTTGTTCAATATATCGATAGGTGAACATTGTCTTCTTGTTCATGATTTCATCGGCGGTCAATCCGTATTTCTCGAGTACTTCGGTGTGTGCATCAAGATGAGGATTCGTCACATATCCCCGGCACCCTTCACACCCGTTCCCATAAGTCGGACAAATAGCCCCGCATCCCGCCCTGGCAACTGGTCCCATGCAGAATTCGCCGATAGTGAAAAGGCATTCATTTTCGTTCTTCTTGCATTCGACACATACGGGATAGTCTGGAATGGGGGGTTTCTTCCCCTGGAGGAGGGCAATGAGAACACGGGCGAATTCATTGGTGTCAATAGGACAGCCCGGGATGGTGAAATCCACTTTCACTACCTCACTTACTGCTCTATGCCTCGGCTTTTCGAAGAAAGGATTACTGTCATCGACATGCTTCGGATCGGCGATAGCATAGACTTCAGCCTTGTTCTCGTCCGGGGTCCATTGATTTCCAAGTTTCTGTACGCCCCCGAGATGGGCACAGGCTCCCATAGCAATGAGAATCTTGGCGTTTGCCCTGATCTTCTTGAGCCTCTCCTCATCTATTCTTCGTGCAATGGAGCCTTCTATGATAGCAATATCATAGTCGTCACTGTGCTCCTTCATAGCTTCACGGAAGGAAACGATGTCGATCAGTTTGATAACATCAACAACAGCTTCCTCCAGGTTTACTACCTGGAGCTGGCAACCTTCACAACTGGCAAAATCAAAAAATGCTACCCTGGGTTTCATGAGAACGCCTCCGGAAGATCCTTCATTTCATTATATCTGAAAACGGGTCCCTCCCGACAAACATACACACCGTTGATCTGACAGTGCCCGCATTTGCCGACGCCACACTTCATCTTTCGTTCGAGAGAGAGAAGAATGTTCTCATCGGGCATACCGATATGTTTCAATTCTCTCAACACGTACCGGTACATGATCGGGGGGCCGACAACGATGGCAGTTGTGTTCTTCGGATCGAATTCCACCTTAGGGATAAGGGTGGTAATTACTCCGATATCACCGCGCCAATGCTGCCCATCCGGGCATTTGTTCACTGCGAATCTATAGGTGATGTCCTCACGCGGGATCCATTGGGCGATCTCCTCTCCGAACAAGAACTCATTTGGTTCCTTGCAGCCGTAGAGGATCGTCACGTCATTGTATGCTTCCCTGTTCTGAATGACATAGTTGAACAATGAACGCATAGGGACAATGCCAAGGCCCCCTGCGATGAACAAGAGGTCCTTTCCTTTTAATTCATCCACATCGAATCCATGTCCCAATGGACCTCTGATGCCGATCTTATCACCGGGGCCCATGGTATGCAATTTGGAGGTCACATCGCCTACAGCCCGGACCACTATCTCGAAAGAGGTTGATCCTGGAGGCGAGGAGATGGATATGGGTGCTTCACCGATCCCAAAAATTGAGATTTCCACGAACTGACCTGGCTGATGATCGAGCGGGGTATGGTCGTCCTTTTCTATTTCAAAAAGGGTCTCATATTCCGTCATTTTCTGTACGCGCTTGATGGTAGCCGCTTGTGGGATCAGGATTGGTGTCTGGACTTCGCTTTCCGCAATTTCCGGTATGGATAATGGACCGGGTGCGATAGCGATCGTATTCATGATCTCAGATGGGTCTGCGATATCCGGGAGACAGGCAGACACACATCGTCCACAGCCCACACATGCAACGAAATCGAATCGTTCGGGAATATAATGTCCTTTCCTGAAGATCCTATGTCGGTATCTTTCGAGAAGGGTTTCTCTGAATATCTCCCCACTCCCCACCCGGGTGAAATCCTTCAATAGACATCCATCCCAGGTCCGGCGACGAACACCGTCATTCAGATTGATAGATGTGGAATCTTCGACGTCGTAACAATAACACGTGGGACAAACAAGAACGCAGGAACCGCATTCGAGGCATTTGCTTGATCTCTCTTCCCAAACAGAGTGGTCGTAATTCGATATGAGATGTTCCGCCCATTCTTCCTTTTTAAGATGTACTTCTTTGTTATATTTGGAGGGAAGATTGCTTCTGTGGCTTTCCACCTGACTTACATCGAAACTTGTGGCATCCTCCGCTTCCCCATATTTTTCCAATAATGTACCGCCTGCTTCAGAACCCACATCAATTATCATGCAATCGCCGATATCGGTTACCATCAGGTCGTACCCGGAATCAACAGTGAGCGAGTCCATACTGGCGGCAAATGAATATTCGGAAACGTTCAGGATATCCGACGCAATGATCAAGGTGTTCTCCCTTCTGATCTTATAGTTGTCATCAGGATTCTCCCCCAGATAGACTTTGTCCATTTGCTGGATAGCGATTAAATCATATGGATGAACCCCGATCAGTGTCTTTTTTGCCCTGTCGTGTAATCCGTTAACCTCAAACGATTTTGAAAGATCGAATTTCATCAGATCCTCACAGGGTGGTAAAAAATATTTCTTGGGAGGAAGGATCGTAACGTCATAGTCCAGTCGCAATTCGTTTGCGGAATCAAGTTCCCCAAAGACGAATTTCTGGCCTTTTGCTTTGACACCGAAAACTTCACTGTCATCATCGTTAATCAATCTATCAACAAAGGATAACCAATTGTTCTTTGCCATAACTTTCATATTTTCACCTGCTCTTGATTGTTGGGTTCATCTCAATCCCGCTTCATAGAGTTTGCCTGCGAGATGGAAAGAGTTTTCCTTGCTTTTGAGTAATGGAATGTTTTCTTCATCGGCCTTGATAATGACGTTTTCTGCGACATCAAGCCCCTCACAAATAATAATCGCAGATACCCCTGCCATTACCGCAACACCAACGATGTTTAAATGGCTCTGGACGGTCATCCAGATCGAATTGCTTTTGGCACTTCCCAAGACTTGGCTCATGAGATCACTGACATAGCCGGAATCTATTGTCGTGTCCCCAATCATTTGTTTCTTATTCAGAAGCTCAAGGTTTAAATCAGCAATAATTTCAGACAATTTCAAGAAGATCGCCTCCATTCGGTGTGATTGTCGTCCGTGTCACCAGCCAAATCGTTCACATTTATATTATTTGCTATTATGACAATTTATTTCTATATTATATCACATATTAACGAATTATCATTAAATCATTAGTTATTATGAAAAGTTGAATTTGTTTCTGATTCGCTGCGGTGACGGCTCCAATTATTATTTGGATTGTTTTAAAATTATTGCTCCTCCGTATTATCCTAGGGGAGGGTGGGGGGGGAAGCGGGTGTGGTACGACAATATGGTCATTATTCCTAAATAAACATTTTTATACAAGTAATTCGTTTCCTGCGTGCGGTCCGCATATTGATGTGGAGAACGAAAAGTCCGGGATAAACGCATCGATGATATTCGATGTTATGAATACAAATAATTTATGTGGGTGTGAAAATATTCTAGGTACCGATCACGAAAATATCCAATGAGAAAGACATAAATAATCTATCCGAATTAGGCATTGTATTCTTGTGGTTCAACTATACTCGGAAGATTATTGCAAACCATGGTGACCCTATGAGGATAGAAGAAATTGCTAAACTGTTACACGCAAACATCCATTGCATTCCTGAAGGATACGATAAAGATATCACACATGCGGGAGCATCGGATCTCATGAGCGATGTGCTGGCTTACGTGGATCAGGATATCCTTTTGATCACCGGGTTGATTGGGCCCCAGGTCTTACGGACCATCAGTCTCATGGACATCTCAGCCGTAGTTTTCACTCGAGGGAAAATATTAGGTGAGGACATGATCGTGGAGGCGAAGAGAGCTGGTATTGCCGTGCTCAGTACGAAATTGAAGACTTACACGACATGCGGGATTCTCTATTGTTCCGGCATTCGCAGTATTGATGAGGAGACATTTGTCAAGGGGGCTTGAACTGTGCAACGTAGGAAACTGCCAAAATACGAGCTCTTCGATTCATTACTCCAAAATGACCATGTCAAAGATTTGATGACATCCTCGCCAATCGTCCTGAGCGAAGATACGACAATGGCCGATGCAAAAGCAACCATGCGGGATCATAGGATTTCAGGTATTCCGATCGTTGATGGGGGCGGCCACTTGCTGGGGCTTATCACCCTAGAAAACATCATCATCTCTTTGGAGAACGGCCAGATGGCGGAACCCATCGAGAAACACATGGTGAAGGATGTTGTCACCCTGAAACATGACATGAATGTCACCAGGGTCATTGAGTACTTCATGAGCTACAATTACGGCAGATATCCTGTGGTCGATGATAAGGGAATTGTTGTGGGAATCGTTACCAACGGGGATGTGATACTGCACATTCTCGAACGACTTGGTACGGTGTATTTACACAATAAAAGACGGGATGAGATCCTTACGCCAACCAAATACCTTCTCAATCCCGAGAGGTTCGTGAGTGAAAATTGTTTTACATATGCTATCGAATCAGAGGATTACGAGCGTGCCGGTGAAGGCTCAATGCTTCTGAAGAGGCATCTGATCGAGAACGGTCTTCCGCCGGATGTCATTCGCCGAGCAAGTATCTCGGTATATGAAGCAGAAGTCAATGTGGTGATCCATGCATTTGGGAAAGGTGAGATCAAAGCATATATCGAGGATGATCAGCTATACATTATGGTGACCGATACCGGCCCGGGAATTGAGAATGTTGAACTGGCAATGAAGCCTGGGTATTCCACTGCCAGCGATGAGATAAGAGCCAAGGGCTGGGGAGCGGGAATGGGGCTCGCCAACATAAAAAAGTATACTGATAAAATGGTAATCCTTTCAAGCAGGAATGGTGTCAAGATGGAAATGGCTCTCCTCTTTGAGAATCTTAGCCCGGGGAAGAATTGTATTAACCTTGCGTCGAAAAGGAAGAGAATGGAAGAAAAAGAGAAAAATACTGATTCGGATACCTCCCAGGATACCATTGAAGCATCACCAGCGGATCCCTAACTCAGACCCCTGACTGATTTTTCCATGATGACGGCGGAATCGACTGCTTCGCTTTTCCCCCCCTCACTCCCCCGTTCCCCTTCCAAGTCAAGGTCGTACAAACGGGTTGTATTTCTTTTCATGTCCAATTGTTGTTTGGGGGCCGTGGCCCGTGTATACCTTTGTATCATCGGGGAGTGTGTACAGCTTCTCCTTTATGGATTTCTCAAGGACTGCAAAGGACCCCATATGAAAATCTGTCCTGCCGATGGACCCCTGGAAGAGACAATCACCGACGAATGCCATGGTGTCATTGAGATAGCTCACTCCTCCCGGCGAATGGCCTGGTGTATGAACCACCTCAAGGCTGCTGCTTCCAACCATGATGGTATCCCCCTCATCGATAAACCGGTCAGGATCGTCAGGCTGTTCGATGTGAAAACCCCATTTTCGAGCGGCATTTTTACAATCCCGGACAAAGGAGAGATCGTCCTTGTGGATTATGAATTCAGCATCCAACTCTCGCTTCAGTTGGGCAACGGCGCCGATATGGTCAAAATGACAGTGGGTGGCTAGGATCTTGTCCACTTCGATATTGTGATTCCGTACCCGCATGAGGATCTTCTGGGCATCGTCCCCCGGATCGATGATGACACCCTTTCGTTTTCCCCCTTCTTCCCCCTTGCCGGCCCTTCGGGTCATCCGGACTTCAGACAAGTCCTCACTCCTCCCCCACTCTTCCCAGAGAAGGTAACAGTTGGTCATGAGTTGTCCGGTGGGTATCTGTTCGACGCGAAGCATGGAAGGTGTTTTCTGTTTCTCCTATTTGTTCTTTGGCTCGGTCGGAGAGGAGTGGGGAAAAACGAAAACGTGCCTGAGGGGAAATCCATTATGGGCATGCATAGAAACACATAAGTACACATAATAACTATAGGGGTTGATTTCCATGCCAACAACAATTCAAATTGAAACTGATGTCCGGGAAACCCTAAAAAAGCTTGGGACCAAGGGGGAAACCTACAATCAAATTATCGTGAAGCTCATTCAAGAACACGAATACCACCTTTTCATGGATCAGCAATACCGTATATTGGAAAGTGAGACGAAATGGGTTCCTTTGGATTCTCTTGAGTGATCCCATGAAAGAAATCCTTCTCTCCTCTGTTGCATCGAGACAATTCAGTGAACTGGATATGACAATAAGGAAGCGAGTCAAGGAATCTCTCTACATATTCGCATCCGAAACAAGAGGCGATGTGAAGAAGCTCAAAGGGACAAAGGGCAGGGAATCACTTTTCAGACTGAGAGTAGAAGAATATCGTATTATTTTTGCTCGGCGGGGGGATAAAATTCTCGTTACTCAGATCATATCACGGAGCCAGGGATACGATTGGTTGTGAAGGTATGCTTCCATCATTTCATTGACCTGAGAAGGATTCCTAAAAAAATAATGAACTGGCAATACCATCAAACCGACCAATTCCATTAAATAAGGGGGATGGGGTAGTGGGGGAAAAGGTGGGGGAGGGTATGGAGGGGATTTTCACGAACAGGGGATGGCACTCTCCCCCATAAGATCGAATAAATGTGCCCTTACCGTCGTGTGTAGATGACCTTCAGGGAGCAGGCATAGCAGTCAATGCAGCCGTCAATCTGTTTCAGATCCTCGGGACCGACCTCTCGAACCACTACCTCGAAGCCAAGCTCCTTATACTGCTGCACTGCGTCCTCAAGAAGTGGGCCGTCCAGGATCGAACGCCGCTCCCACCCCTCCATCTCCAGTTCAGTTTCTGTCAGATCAGTTGAGTCTACCATGGTTCATTCCCCATAAAAATTTACTCGACTCAGAACAAATCGTCGAGATCATCATCTCCCCCGTCACCCTCGGGCATTTTCCCGTACTGCTGAAGGAACTGCTGGATCATCTCGCTTTCGCGCTTGGTATACATGGGATCGGGTTCAAAGCAGAAATATCTCGCATTTGTTTCTGAATCCAACTTCTCCTGAAGGTCGGCCAGCAGGTTCTGAGTTCCCTTGATCACGATCACCATCTTACCTTCGTCCAGTAACTGGAATACACCTTCCTCGGCAGGAACCTGGGCCACGTTCTCCTCATTGAGCTCCAACCACAGATCCGGAGGAAGAATGACAGGCTGAATCATCAATCGCAGGTCGCACTGTAAACAGCGGATCGCTTCCCGTTTTGACTGTTCTTCGTTATAGCAAATATCCACCATATCAAAGTTCTGTTTCCGCACATCCACTTCATTCTTGGAAATCTTCACCCGATCTATATTTGCAAATCCTTCTATCGTACCGATGTCAGGGTTGGGTTCAATGTTTCCCACAATGGTCGGATAGACCTCACCACTGCCTCCGAGATATGAATCGATGGCAGATGCTGCCATTGCCCCATCAGCGACTGCTTCCACCACGGAAGCGGGTCCCCTGGAAACCTCCCCCCCTGCAAAGAGCCCAGTGATACTTGTCTGCTGGCCCTCATCTGCCGAGATAACTCCCCTCATTGTCTGGATACCGCCGCCCCCGTCCATCATGTCAGGATCCTCGACACAGGTGAGATCCGACGATTGTCCGATGGCCAGGATCACCCTGTCTGTCTCAATGTGCTTGGTTGTCCCTTCATCGAATACCGGTGCGAAATTCCCATGCCGATCGAATACAGAGGTGCATTTGACGATTTCTAATCCAATGACCTTCCCATTCTCACCGATGATCCTTTTCGGCCCCCAGGAAGGATGCATCAAGACTCCCTCCTCTCGTGCCTCTTCAATTTCCCAGTCATGGGCAGGCATCTCAGGATCGGATTCCAGGCAGGCAAGCTGGACCTCGCTTGCACCCAGGCGGATGCAGCTTCTTGCCACATCCATGGCAACGTTCCCGCCGCCGATGACAACCACTCGCCCGGTCATAGTGGTCACCCCCTTCGTTTTCACATCCTTGAGAAAATCCAGACCCCACTCAACTCCATCAAGCTCAGAGCCATCCACAGGTATCATCTTGCTGACACAGGCGCCCATCCCCAGAAACACTGCGTCGTATTCCTTCTGCAAGAAGGACAGGGTCATATTTGTTCCAACTGTTGTTCCGGTCCTGAATTCCACATTCAGGTCATTGAATAGGCTCAATTCCGTATCAAGATCCTCAGGAGACAAGCGATAATCGGGAATGGCATATCTGAGCATTCCGCCAATGTCGTCCTCCTGCTCAAAGACCGTAATCGAATGTCCGGCCAGGGCAAGGTAATAGGCTGCAGAAAGACCCGAGGGACCGCTTCCTACAATGGCGATCTTCTTTCCCGTCGGTTCCTTCGGCTGAATCAAGTTCATGCCATTCTCATTTTCCGCAGCGAACCATTTCAGACTGCAAATTGCCATGGGCTGATTGAGCTCTCCCCTTCTGCAGACATCCTCGCACGGATGGAAACAGATCCTTCCCAGAATTCCAGGGAATGGAATCCTTTCCCGAATCACTCCTGCTGCTTCACCGTACCTCCCTTCGGCAATGAGCCGGATGTATCCCGGGATATCGATACCTGCCGGGCAGTTGGCAGTACAGGGAACCAGCGCTTCTTCCCGTTCCCCCTTGGGAAGGTCCTTGTCCGTCAATGCTCCTGTTGGGCAGACCTCTACACAGGCCCCGCAGAACCTGCAGTCTGCCTCTGCAAACATCGAACTCTTGGTTGCCCCAACAATCACCTTATTGTCACTGTACACGAAGCCCAGGGTGTCAATACCTCTCAGATCCCTGCAGGCCCTGACACATCGCAGACATGAGATGCAGAGATTGTAATCCCGATCGAAAAGTGGTTCATTGTCATGGATTGGGAGGTTCCCTGGAATGTATTTCGTAAGGTCCTGCCTGATACCGACATATCGCGAGACCTTCTGAAGTTCGCAGTGCCCCAACAAGGGACAGCACCGTTCGTCCTCGGCTACATTTGTTGAGCACTGGGTTCTGGAGCAGCCCTCCTGCTGCGCGCACTGCAGGCAAGCATGGGGGTGGCTCTTGAGTATCTCGGCAAGGTTGTCCCTGCGCACTTTCTTTACACTGTCAGTCTCGGTGTTCACAACCATCCCAGATTCCACAAGAGTGTCACATGCGGTTATCAACCCTTCATGGCCTTCGATCTCAACGAGACAGAGACGGCAACCTGCAAAACCCTCTTCTGGTCCAGATCCATCATTTTTATATTCTCCACCCTTCCCATCCCCGGCATCCTCCCGGTGGATGATCTCCACCGGCTGCAGCCCGTGGGAACTCCCGAGACTTGGATGGTAGCAGAGTCTTGGTATGTATATCTCGTTTGCCTGGGCGGCTTCGAGGATCGTTGTCCCCTCTTCCGCTTCCACTTCATTGCCGTTGATCGTAAATGTGATCGTCATTTCCAAATCTCCTGAGCAGGTTTTATTTGTTTTAAGGAGTGTATGTCCATCGCTGTTATGGCCATCGGAGTCATGGTATGCTTTAGCCGCACTGGGAAATACTTATAGGTTTCTTTGTGGTAGAGGGTTTCGGAGGTGTGTACTAGAGGAATCAAAGTATTTCTCCAGTGAGGGGGGGTGGGAGAGGGATGGAGGATTACTGTTCGATTGTTCTGGGAACTCCCTGGGCACAAGAGTTCGAAAACGACAGTAATATATACCCTTGAGAGCACAAAGGAATTTGGCTGGATGAGAATCAGCTGAATAATATGTAAGTGATGACGATGATGAATAATATCGATGCAGGAGTTCCTATAGGGAGGGATATACGAAGTGAGTTCGGATATTAACAAGTAATATGAAATCGCTATAGAATCGGACATAGGAGGAAATTAGATGGAAGATGGATTTTACACAGATGATGGGATAAAAGTTGATTGCGATTCTATTCCCATACCTACACTCTGTTTATCTTGCTCGAAACATGAGAATGAGGAAATTGCATGCACCATTACCCGAATGGACCAATTAGATGAAATCAAAAAGGACGAAGTATTTTGCTGTTTTGATTTTGAACCCATTGATCCGAAAATTGATAAAGAATTCATTTTCAATGAGATGAATACATATCTCAGAAAGAAATATGAATCATAGAACTACGTGGTACTTCACAGAACACAGTGTTTGCGCCTCCATCCCCCACCCACCCCTTCCTCATCCTCCATCAACGCCCGCACTGTCACTCCATTTCATTTCGTTCCATCGCCTCCCACCCGCCCATAGTAATTCACGAACACTATTATCAAATACTGGCCGGTGGCCGTATTTGAAAGTAAAACAGGAAGGCAGCAATGAAAATCCGTCTGCTGAAAAATCAAACAAAAAACCTTGAAAAAAATCATCATTGTGGGGGGGAAAGGGGGTGGGGTGAAGAGGGGGGGAATTCAAAATCAGGGTGTGGATGAGTATGCCAAGCTGAAAGTAGGGGGTGAGGAAGTGGGGAGAACCGCACAAGCGGAAAAGCAGCCCACCCAGTATTTTTACCAGGAATGTAAAATAGCTTCTTGCCTACACGCCTCCACACAGGGCAGAGGGGGTCTGTTCGAAGCGGGTTTGCAGGGCCCACAGGTGTACTTGATTTTCTTCCGTTCCTGATCTGTGACAAAAGCCACCTCATCATCTGACATGGGGTCGTTGTCATCGAGCCCCACACCGAATACCCCATAAGGACATGCAGTGATACACTCTCTGCAGCCGTTGCAAAGGTCCGTATCGATTGTGATGAAGAACTCACCCGAACCATCCTTATATCCGTAATTCGCTTTCATTGTATCAAACCAACTTTTCAATTTCAATGTTCAATTCAAATTCACGTTCATACCATCGACTTAATCATTTCCTGCCTTTTCCTTTCTGTACCAGGGTATTGGCAAATAACGCAGCACCAGCCGCACCTGCGATCTGGGTATCCCAGTCGGTTTGCATGCGCTCAACATCGATGATCTTCATAAGCCGATCGATCACACCTTTGTTCTTGGCCATTCCCCCAGTGATGGCAAATCTCTCCTCCACCCCGATCCTCTCGATCAGTGAGTAGATCCTCTGAGCCATAGCGGAACAGTAGGCGGCCAGAACCTCATTTACCTGCCAGCCGGCTCTCAGGAGACCAGTGGCCTCGGTCTTTGCGTATACGACACAGGTACTGCTCACCGGTTCGGGTTCCTCCTTGATCTCGAACGACCTGTCACCTACATTGGTGATGGGTACGGAAAGAAGATCAGCGAATACCTCCATACCCCTTCCAGTACCCGCGGCACATTTGTCATTCATCAGGAAATTCGTCACTTTCCCCTTCCCATCGCAGTGGATGGCCTTGCAGTCCTGTCCACCGACATCCAGAACCGTTCTGACCTCGGGTCCATAGAGGAAATGCGCCCCACGGGCATGGCAGGCTATCTCTGTGATTGACCTGTCAGCCATGGGTACATTGACTCTTCCGTATCCCGTCCCGATGCAGTAATCAATCCGGTCCTCGGGGAGGTCCGTACCTTTCAGAGCATAATTCAGAGCGTTTTTTGCACTCTCCGGGCTGTCCGAGCCGGTCCTCATGTTGCCGTACGCAAAGATCTGACCATCGGTGACAATGACGGCCTGGGAGCTAACTGACCCTACATCGATCCCCGCTGTGACAACCTTGGCGTCATTCCAATCAAGCTCGGGGTTCTTCCAGTTTGCCTCTGTCCATCTCCAGAATTCCTGCTCCTTTCCTTCTTCTGTCATAATCATCCCTCCTCCTGTGCAACGAGTGCAGCGCCGATGGCCGCACCGAAAGCCGGATCTTCGGGAACAAAGATCTTTTCAAGCCCCAGCTCGATTCTCAGGGATTCCACAAATCCGGGATTCAACCCGACCCCGCCGATCATTACGATATCCTCGTTTACACCGATCCTGCGGATCATCGAAACGATCCTGCTTGCCATTGCATCGTGGATGGATTTACTTATATCCATCTTGTTTGTCTTTGCATGGATAAGCCCTACGACCTCCGATTCCGCGAAAATTGCACATTGGGCGTTCATGGGGATCGAATTATCCGACTTGTTGGCCATTGGCCCCATCTCTTCAAGATCGACCTCAAGTGCCCGGGACATGGCCTCAATGAAAGCACCGGCGCCTGCGGCACATTTCTCATTGATTGCAAAGTCCTCCACCTTACCCTCCTCATTGATCTTGGCTGCACGTCCCATTTCGGCACCCACATCGGTCACCGTTCTTGCGGATGGGAAAAAAAAGTTAGCAGCTTTGGCCATTGCCTTGATCTCGTTGACCTTTACATCGGCCTGTTTGACCTCCTCGAAACCCGCACCGGTTCCTCCGTACTTTTCTATCACGTCCTTCGATATTGCAGCGTCCTTCAACGCGGCTTCAAGCGAACGCTCAATGGCCGCTGTTTGGTCGAATCCGGTGGGGGCCAGTCCCTTTCCAATTATGTCTTTATCCTGTAAAATGGCAGTCTTGGTGTTCTTTGCACCACAATCGATTCCTGCGGTTATCATATTATGCCTCCTTTTCTTTGGTAAGACCCATACTCTCCATGAAAATGTCAAACCTTTTCTGGGTAGCCTCTTTATCGAATTCCCTCTCATCCCCCATATTCCCCTCGTAGGTTAGCACTTTGTGTCCCCTTTTGAGAAGACCGAGTCGGTTCTCGGCGATACCCACAGAGAGACCTTCACACCCACGATTGTAGTGAAGAATGACACCGTCCAGTTTCCAGTTTTTGGCTATGGCATCCATCATCATAGTCTTGTACTCGGGACTGTAATAGTGCTGATACTCGGGTTTGCACAGATGCCAATCGGCCAGCATTCTGCAGCACTCTTCTCTGGTTTCGGGTTTCTCCTCGGGCATGTCACGAGGGACGAAATCACCCTTTTCCTTATCATAGAGCCACATCCCTTCCAGTCCGAAAGTATAGAGAGAGCCTACCGAGACCACACCATACTGTTCGAGGTAGCGGTAGATACTCAGGAAACCCCAGGGAGGCTGGGTATCTGTCATGATACGCGCCGTCTCGTTCGGGACTGCGGCGATTCCGCGATCGACCCTGTCCTGAACTTCCGGTAAAAGATCGTTCTCGAAAAAGTCTGCAAACTTGGCGTTGGACTTCTGAAGGGTTCCGAAGACATAGAGCGAGTAGATGGATTTTTCATCCAACGGAGCTGGAACCGCCCGGTTCAGCATGCATATCTTGGCCCATGTATGTGTTGACCGTATGTCGTTCCATGCGGCTTCTAAAAGTAATTCGTCGTTGTATTCCCTGCCGGTGACTTTTTCCATCCAATCGATGGAATCTAAAAGCTGGTCGGCAACGTACTTTATCCTGTGCTCATACATCTTCGGAGCAAAGGGAGGATAGGGACCAGCGCCAACATCGATGGCGTAGAGAGGGACATCACCACCTTCCAGCTCGCAGGCGTTCTGGTACCACTTGGCATGAGAACAGCAGATATGCTGGGAATAGGCAAAGTCCGCCTTGGGGAACTTCCCTCCGAAGGCATATTCGTCGCATAAAATGGATCCCCAGTAGTTCCGCATGTATGCGCAAAGATCACGAGCGAAACCGAATTTCTCGGTGGCGGCCAGGAACTTTGCGGAGAGCGGTTTGTCGAAGGCGCAGGAGGCACCATAGGGTTCCCCTGTGACCCAATGAACATCCCGGCCCAGTCCAAGAGGGATGGCGTCGAATGCCCAGGCACTCCCCATCACACGGAGACCACCTTTCTCATGGGCCTGTTCGAATTCTTTGTACCACTCCTCCCTCAGTGCCTTGGCCTTGCCCCAGCATTTTAATGGTTCTGTAGGATAATTTGCCATTCATTTCACCTCCTAAAACAGATCGTCCTCCATTTCCAGCGTTTCAAGGAACGCCTCGGTCCTGATCGCGAATGGCCCAGCGGCAACAGTTACATCGAATTCCAGGAAATAATTAGGTATCCCGTGCTTGTCAAGGAATTTCCGAATGAATGGGATGTCCGCTTCGTGGGGATCGCAGAACTTCTGCTGGATCAGGATGGCACCGGCCACATTGAATTCCTGGGCCAGTTCCAGGATCCTCTTGAGCCGGGTTCTTTCGGGCCAGTCCTTGGTGGGACAGGGCGTCCTCTGCACGTATCTCGTGGCAATGGCCTCGAGTGGGTCCTGAATGGATTCATCCACAAGGTCCCAGAAGTACCGTGTCGTGGTGCAGTGTTCTTCCACCACCACCGTACATCCCACGGATTCCCGTTCCCCAAGGGTCTCGATCATATTGAGATACTCGATATCGTCATTCTCACTTCCGATGAGCATGATTCTCTGCCCGGGATCACGGTCAAGCTTTCGGGTTTTCAGTTCCTCCCTGACCTTCTCGGCAACCCCGAGGAACTCCCGTGCGTCAGTGAAGAATTGGGCACAAGTCATGTACATTGCCTCGGTCCCGGTAATTGGGGGATTGTCCTGTTTTCTGAACTCGTAGATATCCCTCATGACCTGACGTACGTTGTTCATGATAGTGATACCCCGTCGGAGATCGTCGTCGGTGATCTTCTTCCCTGTCAACTCCTCGAGATGGCTGATCAGCAGTTTGTATTCCTCCATGAGGAAGGGTATCGATCGCTTGCTCTGAACGTGATTGGGCATGGGGAGGAAATGGCTCCACCCCGGGTTCTTGTGGATCTCCCAGCTTGAGAACGCCTGCCTGAGATGAAGGCAGGACTGGGCGATCATGATCCCGTCAAGATAGTCATACCTGCCTTTCAGCCCCTGGGCAAGGACGTCCCTGCAGAAGGGACAGAACATACCGAAGATATGGGGTTCAGTGACATCCTGTGGTTCGTGACTTCCCAGCACCCGCACCGGGAGCACGTCAAAGGCATAGAGTATCTCCTCCGGAGCGTAGGTGCAGAAGCAGCCTATGATCTTCCCGCCAGTGCGTGCTTTCCACTCTCTCGCATAGTCGTGGCGATTATCGTACCATTCCTTGAATTGTTCAATCATGTAATTCCTCCATTGATCATGTACACATATTGGTATGAGTTACCTTCATTTTTTTGCTGTTTTCGTGGGATACTCCAGGTTCAGGAAACCGGATTGATCAAAGCCTATTGATTTGAAGAAGGAGAGCAGATCCCCGGAATCCCACCGGACGACCGTATGGATCCCATCGACTTCCATGCGTTTGAAGTAGGTGATGAGACGCCTTCCCAGGGCATGCCCCACCCCCTTCCCCATGTGTTTTGGATGGATGCCGATGATCTCGATCCAGCCGCTCTGTCTCAGCCCGAATCCCCAGATCTTAATATCGCCGATGATGAAGCCGATAATGATCTCTTTCGCTTTCCGCTTGATAACTGCCACCAGACAAGACTTTGGATCCTTGGTGAGGTAGTGTTCCAGCGCCTTCCCCCACTGCGCCGCCGCCTTCTTCTTTATGATGGTCTCCTGGATGCCGATTACGTCCTTAATGTCGTCAGGCTTCATTCTCCGGATGGTATATTCTGCCATACTATCCCTCAATCCATTCGTATGATCTTCACATGCTTGTCAACCCAGTCCGGGGGAAGGTATACTCTTCCGGAATTCCCTGAGGGTTTGACCACTTTCTCGAGCATTTCCTGCCCGTAGACTTCGAATTTCACCTGTGTGGCTGTTTGTTCTGGCATATGATCACGCGTAACTACATTGTAGCTATAATGTGAGTGCAATGTAATTATATAAGAAGTTTTTGGATGGACAACGAGGGCACACGGATTATGCGGATTAACGCTGATTTTATTAGGGATGGGGTTTGATATTCGACAGTGATGAGATCGGAAGGGCACAGAGCCGGAGGCGATGGGGGAAATCATACTCAGGTGATTTATTATTGATTGACTCATGCTGACTAGGTGGGGGGGGGTAGAGGTGAGACTGACCGAAGTCAGAGCAATAGGACATTATTACATTAGGATTTCCTTTTGTAATTTAATGGTTTGAAACCGGTCAACAAAGGGGTGTCAGGATCGTATATTAAGAAAGTATTAGATCGGTAGTCATTTAATCGGCCGATTATTGAATAATTAAAACATAGGCAAATTTGTATTCCACACCAGAAATCTTAACTTTCCCATAAGTTCGGATGATATTTTCCCTGAATTTCTCCGATCTGTTCATAGGAATAAGATATCAATCCGGTTTCTTTATCCACGCTGTAAACAATTTTCAACAGATGAATCCAGTCATGCATACCCCAGTCTCCATAACCAACGGCCGTGCTGATAATGGTATGATTCACTGTCCCTCCATAATCCTCTGTGAATGAACTGAGCACATTGGAGCCTCCGAGGTTATATGTGTTTAGGGGCACAATCCAGTTTTCTAGTGATTTGAGCATTTTGAAGTGACTTGAGCCTT
>CAZTGJ010000005.1:0-23829 GCA_964613025.1 uncultured Thermoplasmata archaeon
TCATCACTCAGGGAATGAAAATCGCACTTACTTCACATGGCTGAACTCTTACCCAATAACGAAAGACTTTTATAATACGTCGATTTTTTCAAAATAAGCACACGATGAACTGATTGTGACGCTCATCTATGAAGCTTTGTGGATATGTCATTCCAATACTTTGAGGCATTATATTGAAAGTTGTAGGAAAGATCTGTGGGACCACATATTCAGGAGAACTCCTCGTCCAGCTGGAGAATCTGCCACGATTGAACCAGAAAATCCATGATAACAGGAGAAATGAGGTCGGGAGAGTTGTATACATATTTGGAAATGTGCGTTCACCCTATGCAGTGGTGAAACCGTTCCAGAAAAAGAGTATTCTTCAGATGGTGGGAAGAGTTGCATACCTGAGGTAGCACAATGGCCGAAGATCACGAGGATAAGAAAAGCTGTCCCGAATGCGATGGGAGGCTCTACCGGGATTATGCCCGTGGAGAGCTCATCTGCGGAGGCTGCGGTCTCGTGATCAATGAAAAGCAGATCGACAGGGGACCGGAATGGCGGGCTTTTGACAGCAAGCAGCAATCCGAGAGGGCCAGAACCGGGGCACCCATGAACCCCCTTCTTCACGATAAGGGATTGAGTACCGAGATCGGGTGGAAGAACAGAGACGCCTCAGGATCATTTTTACCAATGAAGAAACGGTCTCAGATGTACCGTCTCAGACAGTGGCAGCGAAGAATTCGTGTGAGTGGTGCAACAGAGCGGAACAAGATGCTTGCGTTTCAGGAGATCGGCAGGGTTTCCGCCCGCCTCGAACTGCCTGAACATATTAAAGAGGACGCAAGTCTGATCTACACCCGAACGGCAGAAAAGAATCTCATCAGAGGCAGAAGTATCGAAAGCGTTGCCGCAGCATCATTATATGCTGCTTGTCGGAAGAATCATATTCCCAGGACCCTCGATGAGATCGCACAGGAATCCACAGTTCACAGAAAGCACATTGGGAGAACATACCGCTTTCTCATGAGGGAGCTGAAGATGTCACTGAGGCCTACATCACCGGTGGATTATATTCCCAGATTTTGTGGGATGCTGGACCTCGATCGCAAAGTGGAACTGAAGGCCATCGAGATCGTTGATATGGCAATAAAGGAGGAGCTCACATCGGGAAGAGGGCCAACCGGGGTTGCCGCTTCCGCCATCTATATTGCCGCCACATTGACCGAGGAAAGGAGGACCCAGCGTGAGATCGCTGAGATCACCGGTGTCACTGAGGTCACCATCCGGAACCGGTACAAGGAAATGGTGAAAAGGCTGGGACTAGAAGAAGAGATGAAGCGTTTGTCGTCGGAGGGATGAATTGGCGGTTACCGAGGATGCAGTTTCTCAATGGACGTGTTTTGCAGAACTATTCATTCTTCTGGCCATTGTGATCATGTATCTCTGGGTCTATCGAAAGAATGTCATTTACTTTATAAAGCATGGAAGCTTCGCACCAAAGCACCAGGGAAGAGCCTGCCCGGGCTGTAGTTCCGATGATCTGTTCATTCTCAAGAATAAGAGTGTCCGATGCAATTCCTGCGGTGCAATATTTGCCTCCACAAAACAGCTTGTGTCGAAAAAAGGGAAAGCGTGATTTTTATTCTGATAGTGAAATTTCTTTCCCCATATCAATGAATGTGATTGAGTTTCTCGTTTTTCCTACGTATTACTTCTCACACTCAATCTTTTGAGAAGAGCCTGAGTCTCCTCATCATGAGATCAAATGGGGTTTCCTGGATGCTTTCGAGGGCCATCATCGCGTGTTCCTTGCCATTCCCTATGATATGGACATCATGACCGGGATAGAGATCCCGTATCTCCAGTTTTGAAAGCCGCGAAATGCTTTCCTTCAATGCCCCATGGTCTCCAGTTGCCAAGTCCCATCTTCCCACCCCCCCGTTCGCAAAGATCGTATCCCCTGAAATAAGAATTCCTTTCTCTTTGTTGAACAATGAGATACTGCCGATGGAATGTCCCGGAGTGTAGAGGACGTCAAAGATATGCCCATCAATTGTGAACTGATGATTCTCGGAAATGGGCACCACATCAATGGGTTCCTGACCTCCCTGAAATGTCCGTGCACCGGTGGTTACCGCATCTCCTGTCTGGAGTGGCGGTGCATCCAGTTCGTGAATAAAGGCCGTTGCTCCGGTCTCATCCATGACATCAGATGCCCCCCCTGTGTGGTCATAATGGCGGTGAGTAAGGATGAGTGTGTGGACATCAAGAGGATCGGTGTGCTCCTTCAACCAGTGGAGAAATACATTGAAATTGTGACCGGTCCCACTGTCAATGAGGACCTCGCCATTCAAAAGGAGGATATTGCAGTCATAGCCAACCCCCTGAAAAACATCGATTTTCAAGTCATTCATGCAAATTCCTTCACGACTTCCTATTTCATTGGGTCAACAAGGTTGAAAACATTTTCTCTCACCTTATGGACTATACCTGAGCAAGGCAGCAATTCCACCAAAAGCGGTCATCAGGGTTTTTCCCTCGTCGGAATCTTCGGAGATGATCTCAACCGTGGTTCCCAGGACTTCCGCAATATCTGATAGTTCATCAACAATATCAATGATGTCAACAGTGATCCGGGGACTGGAACATTCGGGACATGAGGTGATGTTCTCATCCTTTTGCGGCGTGGTCTTCGTATTTGACAACCCGCAAGCCCCACACACAATGGTGCGCCTGTATTTGCGCAGTCCTTCGGATATGATGAGAATGTCCACCGCTCCTTGGTCAAGAAGTTTCCTAACCTGCATTTCGCCATAGGAAGCCAGGGATTTCCTGTCCTTGATGACCTCCTTCATGAACTTCCGCATGATCTCCTTTTCATGGGCAAGCTCCAGATGGCTCAGGGCATGACTGGCATTCTCCACCAACTCTCGCAATCCGTACTCATTGGTGTACCCGGTATCAAAGGTGTCGACGATGATCTTTCTGAGTTCATGGTGCAGATAGCCCCCTTCCACCCAGAAATCCTTGGTTGCTCCCGGTCCGCCGACGAGAAGACCACGCAGCGATTGGCCCAGAAAAGCTTCGGATGCTATTTTCCCAACCTTCTTGTAGTACTCGTGTGCCGCCTCTTCAATGAGCCGTTCGAACCGTCTCTGTGACTGCCCCCCCTTGCCGTGCTTGCTTGGAACCCGTGACGGTATATTCTTGATGAGTTCCACTCGTGGCCCGGTGAGCAGCCCAACAGATGCCTCACTTCTGTCCACCACGATGAGCCCATACCGGTCCTTGTCCTGCAGCATCACCTCCAGCGGATCCAGATAGAAGCTGGAATCGCACCTGTAGAGGTAGGTGGAAATCGCCTCCGGGGGTTCCACAACATGGGAGACCTGGGTGGTCTGATCCCCTCCCTTGGGCACATGTCCCACAAAGAATACGATCCCGTTGTCCGGGGCTCGCTTGTACATCTTGAGCTTGGAGAGAATGGATTCAATGGCAGAGGTTACATTCTTCTTCGTGGTCTTTGATTTAATATTGGATGACTGGGACAGTTCGTTCCTGAGATACTGTGCAGCATCGTAGATATGTCTGTCCGGCGGAATGTACATGGAGATGAGTTCCGTTCCCCTTCCCTTGAGGGTACGGAGTTCCTCCAGTTTTCGCTTGAAATCGTAACGTGCCCGTGCTGTGGCCACTGCCATGGGGTTGGCTCGTTGGTGGGAATAGAAAAGGTTTGTGCCGACCACCGACATGTTCGAGTTTTGTGTTTTCGTAACAGGGTTACCCTCTCCCCTTCTTCCCCCTCATGTTTCCCATCACCATTACAATCCTTTTCTCCTCACTCCCCCCCACCTTCCCTCCCTGAAGAAATACTACTGCCCCTCATGTAAAAAGTTTGCCGATCCCAACGATGATCAGTTGAAAAATGCTAGATTCAAATCCCATTCAATGAGCCGGAATCGACTATAAACAAGCTCTGATTTACTCATCGAACCAAAACATTAATTATTTTATCCATTTCAGGTCACCTCACCCAGGGGTAAAAACCATGAGGATTCCAGCCATTGTCCTTTTCTTCACCACCTTTTTGATTGCACTGGTAACCGTTTTCTCTACCATGGGAGTCGAAGGGATAGAAACAGATTCCGACATTGAAAAGGATCAGGAAAGCGACATTTCAGCAGCCTTTGATCCACCTGGCGCCTACGATCTCAGGAATGTGGGCGGTGAAAATTATGTGACATCAGTACGAAGCCAGAGCGGAGGGACCTGCTGGACCCACGGAGCGCTTGCGGCCATCGAGGGAAATCTCCTCATGACCGGGATCTGGGAAGACCAGGGCGAGGTGGGAGAACCCAACCTTGCGGAATACCATCTGGACTGGTGGAACGGGTTCAACAATCACAACAACGACGATACCGATCCTCCGAACGGGGGGGGGCTGGAGGTGCACAACGGAGGGGACTACCGGGTCACATCGGCGTACATCTCCCGGGGAGAGGGGACGATCTTCAGCGAGGCAGCAAACGACGATTCCGAGAAGGACGACGAGTGGTACAACACTCCCCCGGACCGCCAGGATGCCAGCTATGACATGTATTACGTCCGGGACATCGAATGGTACAGCGCAGGAGTAAGTCTAGATAATATGGACGTGATCAAGAATGCGGTCATGAACTATGGTGTTGTGGGCACCTGCCTTTTCTGGGGTGGAGGATACTACAACTCGGGACTTGATTCCCATTACCAGCCCCCGGCCGATGGCCGCGATCCCAACCATGCGGTTGCAATCGTGGGATGGGACGATAACAAAGTAACCCAAGCCCCGCTTCCGGGAGCCTGGCTCACCAAGAATAGCTGGGGAAGCGGCTGGAGTGGTGACGGATACTTCTGGATTTCCTACTTCGATAAGCACTGCGGACAGCATCCCGAGATGGGCGCTATCTCCTTCCAGAACACAGAACCCATGCGGTATGATCATGTGTACTTCCACGATTATCACGGCTGGAGGGACACCCAGAGCAATGTTTCGAAAGCGTTCAGCGCGTTCACCGCCACCGAGGATCAGTTCCTGGAATCCGTCAGTTTCTTCACCGCTGTCGATGGCGTCGATTACACCGTTCGCGTGTATGATACCTACTCTGGCGGGGAACTGAAGGACGAACTTGCCTTGCGATCCGGTACGATAGCTTCCACCGGATTCCATACCATCGATCTCACCACCTCGATTCAGCTTGACGAGGGTCAGGATTTCTACCTTTTCCTCGAGCTTTCCGATGGCGGCCATCCATTCGACCGGACCTCGGAGGTCCCTGTTCTCCTGGGTGAAGAAGAATCATTCGCGACAGCATCCGCAACCATCGTCGAATCGTTTTCCTCCCCCGGCGAGAGCTACTATTGGAACGGCACCACCTGGCTGGACTTCCATGACCTTGAAGAGACAGGGAACTTCTGCATCAAGGGCCTTGCCATAAACCTTCCCCCACCCCCCACGTTCATAGTCGATGACGATTTCGCTACTTCCACCCCCGACTACGGCACACTCAATTTCTCCACGATCAATGACGCACTGAACGCCACGATCCAGAGGGGGACAACGATCCGGGTATGGGAGGGAATGTATCGGGAGACAATAACGCTCGACGTTCAGGTGAACCTCATTGGGAATGGAACGGATCAAAGCGTGATCCACGGAGAGGACGGAAAGAATTCCATAACGATCCTGGAAAATGGCAGTTCCGTCCAGGGATTCCATATCGCCCGCGAACCAGATGGTGGAAACGGAGTCGGAATCCTCGTGCATGGCAACCATGTCCGGATCTCCCAGTGCATCATTTGGAATCACAACGCAGGTATCTTTTTGGAGGCAACGAATGATACTCGCATCACACGCTGCTCGATCGAACGAAACGATGGCGAGGCACTATTGTTCACGTCATCATCCAACATCACCATCGAGAATGTGACCTGCCTTGATAACAATGATGACAAATGGGATATTTGGATCAGACGATCCCACCATTTCGAGGTAGTGGACTCGGTCGGGCAGATCGATATCACAGAATCCACCAATGGTATAATCTCGGGAAACAATTGCAGTTCGTATGCATACCATGTCGGTTCCTCGGCGATTTTCCTATCAGAATCCTCCGGTATTGTCATATCCAACAATTCATGTTATAGTAGCTACAATGGCATCAGTCTCTTTCTATCGAATGGCATCACTCTAAGCAACAATGTCTGCAACAACGTCTCCGATGCCGGAATCCGGATCTCTCATTCTGATATGATTACCTCGGTGAATGACACCATTTCTATCACAAAATACGGGATGTTCCTTCATCGATCCGCCAATATCACCCTTCGGGGTGCCTCGGGATATGATTGTTACGATGCCATCAACATCTACTATTCCAATTCCACCCGTATCCTTGGATCAGATCTTTCCGGGAATCAACGGAACGGTATCTCTGTCTGGGATTACAACAATGATACGATCATTTCCAATACTTCCTGCAACGGGAACGGCGGTTCCGGGATCGATATCCGGCGATCGAACCACACGGCTATACAGGACACCCTCCTTTTTCACAATTCCCAAGGGGTTTCCATTTCAATATGGGCAAAGGACCTCGTGGTTCATGATTGTATCATCAATCTCAACAGCCAGTACGGAATATCCGTTCTCTCCAGTAGTGATCCAGTAAATGCCACCAACAATTTCTGGGGCCACTCCACCGGACCATACCACCCGACCAACAACACGGGGGGGGAGGGGAACAACGTCACCGATCTCGTCGAGTTCGATCCCTGGATGGAGGCCCCGGCCGGTCACGTCCAACCTACAGCCGAGATATTCAGCATTTCTCCCACCCCTTCCAACGAATACACCTTCACCGAGTTCCTTGCAGATTCCGCTGGGTCCCGCCCCATTATCCTCTATGTCTGGCGCAGTTCCATCGACGGTGAATTCTCAAACGGCTCCTCGAACGTCATCACCTATTCCGATCTCAGCAACGGGACCCACACCATCTACATGAAGGCCCAGGACGACTACGGGATTTGGTCTGAAGAAGTGAACACAACCCACCATGTCAACGGTCTCCCCCGGGTATCCATCGTCTCGATCTCCCACTCCGCGGCCCTCCTTGGAGAGATGGTTTCCTTCACTGGAATCGCGACCGATGATGGTACCATCGTGGAATATCTCTGGATGTCCGATATTGGCGGAACCATTGGGACCTATGCCACTTTCGAACTCTCAAACCTTTCATTCGGGACACACAGGATCAGTTTCTATGCTCGCGATGATCTCGATGCATTCAGCCCTGTCGAGACCGTATTCCTCGTGATCCATGAACGGCCCTTTGTGACACTGGCCAATGTGAATCCTCTTACAGTTGTCGAGGGGGATGCGATCACATTCACCGGGGCCGGATCCGATGCCGATGGCATCGACGAGTATGAGTGGACCTCTGATCTCGACGGGGTGATCGGTACCTTGATCCAGTTCGACCGCTCGAACCTGAGCAACGGCACACACACAATATCCCTCCGCGTCATGGACTACAATGACGTCTGGAGCGATCCTGTCAATATCACCATCACCGTCAACGGGAGACCGAGGGCGGTCATCCATCCCGCGACCCCAGATTTCGTTCTTGAAGGAGAGGAGATCGTCCTCTCCGGCACGGGAACCGATGATGGATCGGTTGTTGACCACCTCTGGACCTCATCCATCGATCAGGAGATCGGACAGAACGCAACCATCATTCTATCAAACCTCTCGAACGGCACCCACACGGTCACCTATCGGGTCATGGATAATGAGGGAGTCTGGAGCAACGAACAGGCGTTCGATCTCATCGTCAACGGAATCCCTCATTGTGCGATCGATACCATATCTACGAATCTCGCGAACGCCGGGGAGCCTGTTTTCTTCACGGGCAGTTCCGCCGATGATACCGGCATTGTGGGATACTCCTGGGTCTCTGATCGGGATGGGGAGATCGGAATCGAACTCATGTTCACCACCACTTCCCTCTCGGTCGGCACTCACCATATTGGATTCAGCGCCCGTGACGGGCATGACACCTGGAGTGCCGAGGTATACACCGAGATCATGATCAATGGTATCCCCATCGCCACAATCGACCATGACACCCCTACCAGAGCCATTGAGGGCGAGGAGGTTCAGTTCAAGGGGACCGGCACCGATGATGGCAGCATCACTACCTACGAGTGGTGCCTATCTGAAGATGGACTACTCAGTGATTCCATGGATTTCACGACAATGGAACTATCCAACGGCACCCACACCATCATCTTCCGGGTAAGGGATGACAGGGGTACCTGGAGCCAGAATACTACTCATGAGATCACCATCAATGGCATCCCAAGGGCGATCATTCTCTCCGTCTCGCCCAAGGAAGTGAACGAGGGGGAGGGAGTCACCTTCTCCGGGATCGGACTCGACGATGGCATAGTCGTTACCTATCTCTGGAGGAGCATCATCGACGGGAATCTCACGGAGACAAACTCGGATGATTTCAAGCACTATGGCCTCTCTCCTGGAGAGCACACCGTCTACTTCAAGGTCCAGGATGAAAATGGCCTCTGGAGCGAGGAGGTTTCCACGACACTTGTCGTTCATGGTGCCGGGGGCGATGATGGGGGCTGGGGAACCGGGACAATCCTCATTCTCGCTGTTCTGATGGTTGGGATCCTCCTCGGAGCCGGTTTCCTGTTCGTCCTCCCCCTTGTTCTAGATCGTGACGACGAAGACGAGGAATTCGATGATGACATGAGGTATGATACCGATGAAGCACAGTATGGTGGAACCGATCTTGGGAGTCAGGTCACCGAAGCGGGACCCATCAGAGTTGCTGCAGGATCGGACGTGACCAGGGAGGATGGGACAGGAGGGGTCTGCCCGGATTGTGGATCGGAACCAACCTTCCTCCCACCTCTCGTGAAATGGTATTGTCCCGCGTGCAAGGGATTCGTGGACCCGGTCGCCCCAGACATTGATGATAGGGAAGGAGAGAGTTCCGAAGATGGTGCGGCGAGCGACCATGCAAACGACCGGAATGGGTCGGACAGGTCCCAAAAGAGCCCTGCCGAACCAGGGAAGAAGATCAATGATGGTCCATCCGGGCATAACACACCAGAACCCGATGAGCCAGAATCCTCCTACGAAGGACCAGACCCCTCACACGATGGCCGCCCTGCTCCCGCAAGTGATGTCTGCCCCTCCTGCGGGAACCCACTGAAGTACATCCCTCCGCTGAAGAAGTGGTACTGCAATGACTGCAAGGATTTCTCGTGAAGTGGGGACCTTCCCTCCCCACCCCCCCTCCCCCCACAATTTCTTCATG
Source organism: uncultured Thermoplasmata archaeon (assembly GCA_964613025.1). Lineage (GTDB taxonomy): Archaea > Thermoplasmatota > DAOVMN01 > DAOVMN01 > DAOVMN01 > CAZTGJ01. Next base: position 9,363 of record CAZTGJ010000005.1, read on the forward strand.
AAGCAGATCATGAACTCACAATACCCGAGATGAAACCTCGAACAAACGAACCCGCAATCTATAAATGCCAAAATTGAAATTCACAGGCCGGCGGGAGCATGGGGTAACACGGCATCCTCACTGGCTCCAGTTTTCGGGGAAATGAGATCCAACTAGTTTGCTGATATCGTGATGACAAACTGGAGCGTCGATCCCCCACGGCGAAAGCCAAGAAGAAACCAGTTGATCTGGGTTCAAATCCCAGTGCTCCCACCAACTTTTTCTATCAATAATATCTTCATGTTTTTATGGGCAGAGGCAATTGTATTCCTCAGCCCTCTCCTGCCAAAACTATTTATCCCCCCACCCCACTCCCCTGCATATAATATCAAAAGGAGAGATCAGTATGGCTGCCGAGGTAAAAAAGGGATCAACAAAATCATCCCGGGAAAAAAAGAAGAAAAGCATCAGAAAACGACATCTTACCTTTCAGGACATGATGGACATCCACCGTGTCTCCTCCCCAGTGGTTTCCCCTGACGGACAATACGTTGCCTACGTTACAACCAAACACGATCACATGGAAAACACTACGAAGAGCACCATCCGGCTTCTCGATCTCACTACCAACGAATCAAAGATCATTACACCGGGACCAGGCTCCCATGCGAATCCCGTGTTCTCACCGAACGGAAGATACCTGGCTTTCACCTCAAACAGGGACAAGGAAGAAGGCAACCAGCTCTGGATCATGCCCTTCAAAAGGCCGGGGGAAGCCTGGCAGTTGACAAAGGGCGGAGGTGGTGCCTCCCAGATCGCCTGGGATCCTGACAGTAAGCGAATAGCATTTACTCGACAGGTCGTTGTTTCTCCTTATTTCGATGAGAAAGATTTTGCAAAGAAGAATCCCGGGAAAAAGCCAGAACGCGCAGACATATATGGGCTATCAAATCCCAAATCAAGTGCACGAATGGAGAATTCCTTACTTTTCCGTCACTGGGATCATTGGCGGGACAGGAAGCGTTCCCATGTGTTCGTCGTCAATACCGAGACCGGTAAGATGAATGACATTACTCCCTGGGACATCGATGTTCCCCATTTCTCTCTGGGCGGCAGCCAGGACATCGTTTTCTCTCCGGATGGGAAGGAGCTTGCTGTTGTGTACAATCCAGATACCGATGAGCTGGCTCGGTCTACCAATAGTTCTATCTTCACTGTTCAATTGAGGGGCATATATTCAGTGGGGAAGCCGAAGCGGATCTCCAGAACCGAAGCCTGCGACAACAGTCCTCGCTACAGTCCCGATGGGAAGTATATTCTCTATCTCGGAATGAAGCGACCGAAGTATGAAGCTGATCGAATGAGGATCAAGCTCTACAACCGGAAAACTGGCCGAACCAAGATTCTTACCGAGGATTTCGATCGCTCGGCATCGGAACCGGTATTCAGTGAGGACGGACAGTTCATTTTCTTCCTGTCAAACCACAGAATGAGATCCACACTTTTCAGGATCCACATCAGGAGTGGAAAGATAGAACAACTTACCCATGACACACACAACCCAGGATTTAGACTCATTCCCGGATCAGGCAATCTGATCGTTCAGAGGAATTCTACAACCGAAGCGGATGATCTGTATCTTCTAAAGGTGAAGGGTATGGAACCCATCCTGAAGCCGGGACCAACCTCAAAGAAGATTCCAGTGGATGCCGGTTCATTGTCCACCCAGCTCACTCACCATGGATTCATCCCAAAGGAGGTGAAGATGAATCCCGTGGAAGAGTACTGGTACTCGGGAGCAGGCGGGACACTGGTCCATGGAGCGATCATCAAACCGCCGAATTACAGGAAGGGCCGGAAATATCCCATGCTCTTCATTGTACATGGCGGACCCCAGGGGATGTTTGCTGATACATTCCATTACCGATGGAACTTTCAGATGTTCACTTCCGAGGGATACGTGGTCGTTTTCACCAATCCACGGGGTTCAACGGGATACGGACAGGAGTTTACCGATGGTGTGACCAGGGACTGGGGGGGGAAGGCCTACGAGGATCTCATGAAGGGACTGGATCATGTCCTCAAACACTATGACTACATCGATCGAGATAGAATTGGTGCGGCGGGTGCTTCCTTCGGCGGCTTCATGATGAACTGGTTCGAAGGTCATACAGATCTATTCAAGTGCCTGGTGTCCCACGATGGCATCTTCCAGGGGGAGACCATGGCCTACACCACCGAGGAACTGTGGTTCGAGGAATGGGAGCATGGGAAACTTCCCGCAAAACCAAAAGACCTTACCCGATGGTCTCCTCATAAGTTCGTGAAGGAGTTCAGGACACCCATGCTGCTTATCCATGGTGAGCTCGATTTCAGGTGCCCCATCTCGGAGGGTCTCGGTATGTTCACCGCACTCCAGGTCATGGGTGTTCCCTCGAAGATCCTTTTCTTCCCGGACGAGGGTCATTGGGTTCTCAAACCTGCAAATGCTGATGTGTGGTACCGGACAATACTGGATTGGTACTCGGAGTGGCTGAAATAGTACACAGAGACAATTACGAGTCCAGCAGATTAAAAATCCAGCGTTAAAACCACAATATTTATTACAAGTTTCCGGAATCGTCCCCCATGGGATCACCCAGTTTTGAGACAAGCCCTGATATTTTTCCATTGGCAATAGCCTGTACCGGATGTGCTACCCGCTACAAGATCGACAAACCCAGAGGTTTCACCTGCCCTCACTGCGGGAATCATATCCAGATCCTCGGGGATGGTAAAGTCGAGATAATTCCAAAGGTTACCATGGATCGGGAGATCGAGGCCATCCAGGAGCTTCAAGAAGCTCCCAGCTTATCATCGACAGGAAGCGCAACACAAATATCATCACAAGTTGAACGAACAACACCGCATTCCGGAGGAAGGGGGGAGGAGGCGGAAGAACCGTATGACAAAGCGACTGAAGTATCCCAGAAGCCCGAGGAAACGGTCTTTGAAATCAGAGCAGCGGCTCCGAAACGATCACGGAGGCATATACCTGTTGATGAATCAGGATCAGAAATCCAGGATGCCGAAGTGGTATCCGAATCCGAGGTTATTGCTGCTCCATCCCAACAGTTGAGGGAAGAAATTAGCACAGGTCTGGATGATGAGGCGGACTTGCAAAAAGAACGGGAGCTTAAAAAGGAAAAGGAATTGGAAAAGGAGAGGGAGCTGGAGGAAGAGATCGGGAGAGAGGAAGCTCGTCTTGCCCAGCTCCGAAAAGAGCGGGAACTTCTGGATAAGAAGAAACATGCGGCTGAAAGTGCTCTCGATAGGATCAAGGAGAAAACTGAAAGAGGTCGGGTGGCTGCAGTATCCACAGCTCAACCACATGCTGTTTCCGCAGCGGATGGGGAGAGGAAGCTCGATGATAAGAAGAAGCCCTCTGATAAAAAGGAATCCGATGCACACGATAAGGGAGCGCCCGTAATCCCTTCATATTACGGAAAGGAGAGGAAGGAGGTTCGATTACCCTTCGATGGTGATGTGAAGAAGAATGCTCTGCTTGCCCTGGGCATCGTAGCCATCCTTCTGCTGTCCGCTATCATTTATTCTGTGATGATAAATGATGATTTCTCCGTCCGGATGCCATCCGAGAAGATCAAGGACAAGGGAACCTATGATGTCAGTGGCAGGATCTGGGCATCATCCCCCGATGGTATCTCAACGGGAAGCGGGGTCATTCAGGACCTTATGATTCATCTCAATGGGAACATGTGGTTTCAGATCAATGAGACCACCGTACAAAAGGACGGTTTTGGGATCGAACATGATACCCTTGACAAATATCTGTTTCAGGATCTCGATCTCTCAGGATCAGTAGACCTTTTCGTTGGCAGAACAGATATTGATCGGGCTGGAACACTGGTAACCAAATCAACCTCGTACATTAGTCTGGTGTCCAATGATACCATACGGTCCAAGGTGTACAATGATCTCGATCTGGATATTCTCTCCTATTTCACCTTACGAAGTATAGATCGGGGTATTTATTATCCCACAGGCGACAATGTGGATTATAATCTATTCAATCTCAGAAACAGAGATTATTCCATAGGCGATGAAGGGGACTTTGCAGGGGGTCAGCTCCGATGGAAAGCCGAAAAGAAGGAGAAGATCTACAAATGGGATTGCATCAAGCTCCACATCACTGAGAACAATTCTGATTCCAACTGGAGAGAGTTCTCGGGAAATATATGGGTCGCAAACGAATGTTCACTTCCTGTGAAAGTGGATGTGCATACCCGCATTGATTCAACGAAACTGAGCAGATCTCAACAATTCATTTTATCCTTTTTCACCTCATCGGAGGGTTTCATTGAAGTGGATTACACTGCCGTCATGAAGGGTTATACTCGGGGAGACAGGTCCATTCCCTGGGATTTCTTTGGAGAAGATCCCTCGGTAGAACAGCGAGAAGGCGTACGATTCGATGACACGTGGATATATGCACCGCTCATTGCGAATGATTCCCGATCATATGACCCGGACTTCTCTCCCGAGGCGGCAGCGGAATACGCTGTGAATCACCCTTCAGAGCTTCGGTCCTTTGTAGATCGACACGAGGATGAGGTCTATATTGTTGATGGAGTATATTCCATGGACAATGATACCAAGTATTGGCAGCTTCTTTTCGGATATCGTGAAAGCGGTCTCAATACCGACGCCATTGCCTATAATATCACTGTGGAGAAGAGCGGCTCCCAAATAGAGATTCATTCCGACCCTGGCAAGGAGACCATCAATAACCCATCCAATTCCCGGAATGAGATCGACCAGGCCATGAATATTGCCGACTCCGAGATCGTGTATGAGAATATGTCCTATCTTTCCGATCTCTTCTCAGAGGATGGCATCGATTTTAATGACGATTCTCAGGGGAAAACTACATTCGAGATACAGAACAGCTATCTTCATTCAGGTCTTACCCTCTCTTCAAGTTTCAATCCCTTCATACAGAACACTGTTCCGGCAGGGTACGGATATTATCTGCAGAGGGAGAGGTCCGTGGGTTCAAAGCTTTACCTTGAAGAGGGAATGATCGATGCCCAGAACGGAAGGATCGTGTACGAGATCGATCACTACCAGAGCGGGCAGTTTTAAATATTAGAAAAATCATCATCCCTCATGAAGGTCGAATCCTCGACGGACAAAGAGGAAAATGGCACCAGTGATCGTGTTGTGAAGAGACCCATTGTGCCACGTTCAGAAAATTCTGGAAATGACAAACAACCTGAAGATACCAACGAGACGAATCGTGGAGGTGGTGTGGAGGTTGCAGCACGGAAACAAAAGACCGAGGACACAGGAAATGGAATCCTGATTAAAACGCCAAAAGGGGAGAACCACGAAAGCGATATCCCATCCAAAAAACTAAAAGTAGACCCCCCAGAAAACGATGTCCCATCCCACAAACTAAAGGCAGATCCCCCAGAAAACGATATCCCCCCTGATTCGGAAAGTGTTCCCGAACCTGTCGACTCCTTTCGGCTTCCTTCCCCCTGGCACCCGGCATCCAGAGATTGGTTGATATGTAGTATCCTTGTTCTCTCTCTTTTCATTTTTATGTCGATCTTTATGATCCTTATGGATGTTCTGAAGAATGCTGTGATCGCATCGTTTTTCGGAGTTTTCCTGGGATTCTTAGCCCTGATCTCTGGCTATCTTATCATGAAATCATTTTCTCTTTCCGAATACCAGGCCGTATATCTTGGCCATAAACGGAATTCTGAAGATTTTCTGAAACAGGTCACAGAAACACTCTCACAGGAATTTGATGGTGAAATTGAAAAGCTTCAACCTATCAGCGGGCATACCTTTGGTCTGCTCTCACCGGAAAAGACTCTGAAACTGTCATCAGGAGAGATCCTTGAGATTAATGAGTTTCAGGCAACCTTTGGATTCGTGATAGGTCTGTATCTCCTTGTGAAAGCCCCGTCCGTATCAAAGATCTGGACTATTCTGGACCCCTATCTAAAAAAAAGGAATTAATTTTTTTCGGCCGATACCGATCAGATATCCACCTACAACTCTACACTTCATTTTCCCGGGGGCCGTGGCCCTCGCGGCATATCAACGATCTTCCCCTTCCCCTTGCAGTGCCTGCAGTAACCCGTCCCGTCACATTCTTTGCAGTGCCCGATGAGATGCTTACCCGTTCCATGGCATTTTCCACAGAGGCCATTTCCATGACAATACTGGCAGTCGCTGATCTCAAGCTTTCCCGAACCCTTGCAGTCCGAACATTTGCTTGATCCCAAACAGCGATCGCACTTACCCGTTCCGTTGCAGAACTGACACTTCACCACCCCTTTGTATACGCCAGTTCCACCACATTCATGGCACGATCCCGTCCCATGACATTTCTGACAGTTTCCAGCCCCATTGCACGAAGGACATAATCCCTTGGCAATGAGCTGTGATTTCAGATCCTCGGCAGTTTGCATGGCAAGGTCCGATTCCTTTTTAAAATGATGTTCACCCTTCTCATGGAAGAGCATGAGTAGAAGCCTTGATTTTGTCTCCCACAGATCACGATTCTCAGGTTGGATCTTAAGAGCTTCATCGAGACTCTCCACTGCCTCGATCTTGTGATTCAACATTTCCAGAAGTCGCTCCTTAGCCATGACGAGATTAAAATCTCCTGGGTTGTTGAGCACCGCAAGCTTGTAGCTGTCCAGTGCAGAATAGTAGTCGCCTCTGCCATATTCCTCCTCGGCTTTTTCCCGATAGTCAATACCACCTGATGGGGCCTGAGGATACGATTGATAGGGCACCTGACCGGTTTCCATTACTTGGGGCTGGGGTTGTTCGGGAGGGGGTGGGGCAGGCATTCTGACCTGTTTCACCTTTTTGACCTGATGTTTTTGAATCGGGATCTTGGAAATCTTCTGAACATTATCCGCATCCCCACTATTTTGGAAATCAAATCCACAATCACTGCAAAATCTGAAATCATCGACCACTTGTCTCGTGCACTGCGGACATATCTTCATCGATTGACAAACTCGTAAATGGTATTTATAGATTACCCTGCCTGTTATCTCCTTAGCACAAAACTCATTTTTTAAGATTGAATTGAGAATTCATGAAACTGATAAAAGCGGAGTTAAGAAAATAATTCACAGAAGGCAGGAACGCAAAGGAAAGAACAACAATGGATTAGGTCAACGGACAGGATTGAAAAGACTTCGAGCAGCTATCTATCCGATATGGGCGAGAAAGAAATGAGAACGGCAATGCCTCATTGTGTTACTGGGAAAAGAAGAAAGATGCAGTAACCTTGGTCACTGCCAGAATATTGTAAATTACTCGTCGTCACGTTCGAGATAGATCCACCGACTACTGTCCCCTTTATCTTCCGGGAAGGCCGTGATCTGATTGGTGAATGCACCTTTGTCCACGAGACCATACTTGTTCACGAAACCGACCTCAATGGAAAAATATCCCTCATCCACTTCCTTTTCATCAAGAAGGTCAACGGCATCGAAGATGATCTGGTAGCCCTCATTTGATGACAGATTCTGGGTGTCGTCACCTGGGAAGGTATACTCGAAACCCTCGAAATCCGTGACAATGGAGATGTTCCAGACCTTCTCCCATTTCTGATCGTCGTCCTGCTCTGCTTCATCATCCACGTAGTAGACCTGGATGTAACCCTCACCCGGAGTGTACAGAACATCAGCAGTTGAATCTTCACCCTCATCCGGCAGGAGGGATATCTTGTATAATACCTGTTCTCTATCATACATAGTAAAAGCGGTCTGTACAATTACCATATCGTGTGCTGTTCTTTTCAATACGATCGTAGCTGACTCGGAAACCCCTTCGTAAATAATCTCCGCACGATATTCACCGTTATCCACATAAAATTCTTCGTATGGGACGCTCCGTGATCCTCTGCCATTGTTGAATTTGAAATCACCGGTGTAGACTTCCTGAACATCATTGATTCCATCATCGAAGTGAATAACAAGGTCTCCGTTCCCATTGGCGTTCCTACCGAAAGCCGGAGGGTTGGCTTGGGCCTCAATGTCAAGGTTCTCATCCAGGAAGGGATAGATCTGTCCCTCGGACCCCTGGATGGTGACGTTCATACTATCGATTCCGCCTACAAATCCGAAACTGGATGAAACGAGGGCGGCAATGATCAGGATCAGAGCCACAGAGACGACAGCAATAGCGATAAGGCCGGGAGTTCGAGGAATGGTACCGAAGAGATACTCTTCCTCCTCGTCATCATACTCATCGTCTTCATAATCTTCTTCGTCGCCAATGGATTCGGCATCGGCAATATCCTCATCGTATGCCATGATGGGTCGCTCCAGCGTTCATTCTGATCTTATGATTACTTCTGCTCTCTCTTTTTTGCCATGAAGGCTCCGATCAATGCCAGAGCAAAGATGGAGTAGAGAGGTTCGAATCCGTATACACCAAATCCGTAAACCCAGACGGTGACAGAGTATACACCTGACCCCTCAACATCTGAAGTCGCTTTGATCTCCAGGTTGTAGTAATCATTCTTCCATCCCCACTCCCTCGGGGTCTGCATCAGGATAATTACGTTATCGTACGCCTGGGGCTCCGTGTCTTTAGTTGTGGTTGATGACAGTGAGATGGAGAAGCCCTTATCCTGCAGTTTGTCCTTGTTCGTGACCTCAATGGAGAAGGTATCCAAACTGTTTCCATTGTTCACAACCTGGATCTTGAATGGGTATTCCTTTCCGGGCCCGACCTTCTGGAAGGGTTTTTCACTCCTGAGGATAACCTTTCCATAGGGCTCGGACTGAACCAGGAAACTGGTATCAGCCTCTGATACTCCATTGATGGGTGCTCCGGATACGTGGGTGACCTCGGCATGGACTGTAGAAGCGACCACCTTGTACCCACCTCTCAGCATGGTTGCAACCGCGACAGGTAAAGGTATTTCCGAACTTCCCGGGACATTGACAACAGCGACTGCTGGTGAAACCTGATAACCAGGCACATTAGTTTGAACCCTCACTCGAACAGACGATGCTCCCGCATTAATAACTGTCAGCGTCGTGAATCCCAGTCCAGTTCCACGAGGAGAGACATCCAGTGTGATGGTAGGATCCGTTGGTACAACAGTGATTTCAGGAATCGCCTGTGCTTCTGCAGTTGGTGGTACATACAATATCAGGATGCTTCCCAGCATCAGGACGGTCATGAATATTGCGGATAAGTTCGAGTATTTATTTTCCATAACTTTTGCCTCCGATGGTAATGGCTATGAGCTTTCCCTGAGGATATATTAATAGATTGGTAAACTCACTTGACATTTTCTGCCTGAAATGAGCATTGGAATATTTATTTTTTATTTATAGGTTTGCATTATCTATATAATATAAAGATTCTTTCACCACACGGTTTTTACAAATCCATCCCACGTGTGATTTCCACACGAAAGAATATGTATCGGATTTCAGGAATTTCACCATCAAGATTTAACAATATCGATTATGTTATTCACAAATATTTACATACGAAGGTTGTTAATGGGGGATTTTCCACCCCCCTCACCCCTCCCCTTGCAACACACACAGTGGTGTTCCCCGGAGAGTTATCCACCTGACGCGATCTTCATTATTTCGATACGATCTCCGTTACTGATCTCTTCATCTTCGGTCAGAACAGAGCCATTGCGAAAGAGCAGTACTGCGTCCGGATATAATCCAAGATTCTTCAATAGGGCAAAGGAATTGGAACCCTCCGGGATGGTGATGGCCCTCTCTTTTTCCGATAGTTTCACAGTGATGTCCATATTCGATCCTCTTTGTGTGATTTATTAATCCATAATAATTTCAAATCACATACAAATCAGTATTTAAGTGCATAAATTCGTACATGAATTCCAATAAATATATCAAATTCAATACAATTAACGTACATTAAATCAGATCAAGGGTATTCTCGATCCGGTTGAGCTCAACACCAGTGGTCCTGCTTCCCACGATCGCTCCATGTGAGTTTGCACACAATCCTGCACCCACAAGTGGAATTCCGAAGTTCACCGTACCAATGGTTGATTTCACGGCAAAGAACTCATCGATGATCTCTTTCTCATCCTCCGTGATCTTTGGATGGCAGAGAAGTCCGTTTTCTGTGATTACCGCTGCCATTCCGATATTGTCCTGGCCTGCAATGGTTCCTCTCAGGGTTTCCACGTCCAGGATGTTCTGAATGATCCGTTCCGATTTTCTGGACATATACTCGGATAGGAGTGCCTTATCCTCCCTCACCAGCATACTGTTTCCCAGGGCATTGTTCTTCTCGGAAAGGATCGTAAGATTCATTTTTTTTGTCAGATACTGGAATTCGTTGGTGTTAATGATATTCGAGACCACAGCTCCGTGAGAGTTATGGGCGATCAGGCTCCCCACGAGATTGGTATTTCCTATGGTTGTGGTGATTACCGGTACCTGAAAGGTCTCTTCCATCAGCTTTTTCTGACTTTCATTGAGGAGAGGGGGGACTATGACCGTACGGTCGGAAGCGCTGATGAAGACTCCAACATAATTGTTATCCTCGACATTAAAAATCTTTAACACGGAATCACCAGAATAATTGAACAATCCTTAGCACAGTCAGTTTGATAATGAGCGATGGGGTGGTAATTCTCGACACGTATCTTTTTACACATCAATACTGACTATTATGTGCTGATGTTTTTTATTTATCTTTTTATTTTAATATTTTTTAATTAATGTATTTTAAGATTTTAATATTTATTTACTGTCAGGTCTTCTTTGACTCATCGCTTCATCGGGGAATGAATCCTGTTCGGGTTTCAGGATGCATCCTCAGCCAGGGAAACTTCCACAACCCCATCCTCTGTCTTCAGGACATTGACCCTGACCTTGGACGGGGGATTCTCGATCCCGCGCTTCCAGATGAAACGGTTGACATCCTCATCAATGAATATCTTTTTGTGAGTCTGGTCCAGAATATTCTTCTTGGATGCGATACGGAAGTCCTTGATCACGTTCCCGTTATCGTCTTCAGGCTTCATGTGTTTGGTCACGAAAGCCTTCACTTCCCGGATTGCAGTGGGAGCCCGCTTGGTTCGCGGAGCCCGCTTGGTCTTTCGTAATGGTATGGTATATATTCTCTCTTTGATATCGTCTGCCACAATGATCCACTCCTGAGTATTCTACATTACTTTTGAAGGCGGCCCCTTCTCCAGTGGTGTCTCTTGGGATGCCGCACGAACTTCCTGTCGGTACGCTGCATGACCCATGCGGGAACACGGCGGTTCCTCTTGGTTTCTTTATTCAGTCGGATCTTCTTGGCTGCTGGCTTCCTTGTGGCCATTTCTCTCTCTCCATTACCTTCTTTCAATCTTGATTTCCCTCTTCTTGGGCATGATCTTTCTCAGCAACTGCTTGAGCATGGCATCATCAACTACTCCGATCCTTCCTGATCCGGCGAGCTGAATGAGCTGATCTTCAAGGTTCTGCACCACATCGGGTTTTGCCATCCGTATGTTGGACAGCCGCATTCTCGCCTCTGGTGTGAGAATCTTGCGAAGGACCATCTGCCTCTGTGCCTTGTATTCGTCCTCATGTGCCTTTGCAATGGCTCCCTCGTCCGGACCCGAAACTCCCTCTTCACCCTGAACCTGGGTAAGTCGTTTCTTCCTGATCTGTTCGATTTCGTCATCCATAAGAATCACCTGAGGACAGCAGTTAGCAGTTTTTTCCATTATCTATTTTTCTTTTCTTCCCCTCACTCCGGTACTCATTCGTTCATCAGGTAGAGGCGGAACATTCAGTATTTCGTTAGCTCGGGATCTTCCACGGCCAGTTTCTGCATAACGTGATGTGCGGAACTGTTGCAGATCGAGATCCCTTTCGGTGTAATCTTTCTTCCCTTTCCAGGGAGCTTTGTGGTAAGACCTACTTCATCGAACTGCTGGAGGATATCTCGCATTATCGCTCTGCTACCACTCACTGCCTTGTTTGGCTTTGAGCCTCTGTCTTTGAAACCGCCGTACATTTCAGCAAGTCTGTCCGAGCCGATGGGGCCGTGGATGTAGATCTTTCTGAGGACTGCCGCTGTTCTGACATGCCACCATCCATCCTGCACAGGCTCCACTTCGGTATGGGTTCCTGTCCTGACGTCGTCTATCCACTCGGGTGGGGTGAGTTTGAATTCGGATTTCATCTGCTCAGCAAGTTTTTTGATAAGCTGGTCTGGTGGGACATCATAAACTGTGGTCATCTCTAGCCTCCAGATTAAGCTACCTCCCACACTAGTTTTGATAATTAAGAATTGCGGTATTTCATGGTGTAAATAGGGGCAGTAAACAGTGAGGCAATTAGCTAAGGAAAGGGGAACGTTACGTGAGACGCTTATTAAACTCCTCCATGGGTATCTTATGCCGGGCTTCCCGTGATATTCACTGAGCATTAGGATACTGTCGTTTCCCTTCCCCCGCCCCCCCGATAGTTCCCGTTGTTAATCGGATGGTTCATTTTGGTTTTTTCTTTCCGTATCGCTTTCGGTTCGTTTTTTCAATCTCTGCCATTCAGGTGGGGCTCGATCGTGGTGCTCTGAGGGTTTTGATTTTGGCGGATCACGTGTGGCGGGGGGTTGAACCGGGGGAGGTTTGTGGGATGGTGAGGGGCGGGTAGATGGTGGGGTCCTAGTTGATGGTGGACGGCCAGGTGGGGGATGAGCTGTCTTATGAGGTGTTTGATAAGCTGACTGATAAGGAGGCTGGTAAGGTGGTTGCCGGAAAGGTTGATAAGGTGGTGGAAAGGGAGGTTGATAATATGGTTGATAGGGTGACCGATACGGAGGCTGGAGATATGGCTGGTGAGGATGGTGATGAGTTGATTGCTGGTTAGGCTGGTCAGGTGGTGGATACGGATGCTGATATGGTGGTTGCTGTGGAGATTGATGAGGGTGCTGATCGGAGGACTCATCGGGAGGCTGCTGAGGTGGTTGATAGGCAGGCGGAGAATACCCCGGCGACACATTCGGGGGTGGGGGTGGAGTGACAACTTGTTGTCGATCCGGTTGAGTGTATGGTGCTCGATGAGGCGGTCGGTAATACCTAGGTCCGGGGTAGGAATAGTAGGGACGTTGTTGCCAGTAGGGGACGTACATTGACAGCGGTCTGGACCCCCGGGACCAGTGGGCCGCGAATATCACAACTATAATGACCACTATCAGCCCGCTGCAAATAAAACACATTCCAAAAAAGTCATCATCCGGGAATGGCTCATAATCGTTATCATAGTAGCCGTATCCACTGACCTCTTCCTCAAAATTGATTGTATTGTTCTGGAGCGTGTTTCCCAAAATCGTGTTGTTACTCTCCACCAGTTGGTCCCTTGTGTAGAATTTCGTCCTGATCCCGTAGTAATTAAGCGTACAGGTGTTGTTGATGATCGTTGAATCGTATGTGAGGAAAAGAAGAATCCCGTCCCATCCGTTGTTCGAGCAGGTATTGTTCACGAGGATGATCCTCCGGGATGAGCGTATATAGATCCCATCATCCGAGTTGTTGTGGCAGGAGTTATTTTTCACAGTGTTGGTCGAGGGGGTCTCCCCCGCATAATAATTGTTGTATCCATGGGAAAGGACATAGATCCCCCATCTCGCCCCGGAACAGGTATTTCGCAGGATAGTGCATTCCGATGACCTCTCCAGATAGATCCCCTGGTTGGCATCACTGCAGATATTGTCCACAACCAGGTTCTGAGCGGAATCCTCCAGTGAGATTCCCGTGTAGTATTGGTCTGTGACAGTGTTGTTGTGAATTACGTTCCTTTTCGAGCCGTACAGACATATACCATATTGATTGTTCTTGAGGGTGTTGAAATAAATCGTGTTGGAATCCGAATGAAAGAGATAGATGGCGGTTCCTTTGTTGGATCGGATCTCACTGCCGAATATGAGGTTGTCATCCGCATGATAGAGATGGATGCCATGACTGTTACCCTGGACCAGGATGTTCGAGATCTGGGCAGTATCCCCCTCAACATAGATCCCGCTGCCCTGGGAGTTTCCCTTCTTCTGAGTAATGGTCATATCCGAGAGCCGGACACCGTCCGCCAGGATCTGGATCACGTGGTTCTCAGTGTTCCCCTCTAATATGGTGGAGTCCCGGTCATCTCCCTTGAGGATGATCCGTTTTCGTATCTCGATGTTCCCGGAATAATTGCCGGAATAGACATAGACCATATCCCCGTCCACGGCATTTTCGATCCCCTCCTGGATCGTGGAATAATCGGCATCCCCCTGGTCGTCCACCGTTATTGTTCCCCCCTTGCTCCCCCCCGCCAGTAACGTCATCAGCAGAACCAGAAATGTGAGGGCAATCGCGAGGGTGATCCCGGCAGTGAGTATTTCTTTACGATTATTCATAACTTTCAACGTCCATCCTCAGGAAGAGTATGTGTTCCTTCACTTTCTTTAA